>JADFGU010000022.1 GCA_022567535.1 Planctomycetota bacterium
ATGTCCTCAATTCTCTCGGTCGTATCGCTCCCAAACTGCGTAATCCAGAGTTGCTCCTGCGCGTGCGCGGCTTGGGGGAACGCGAGCGGAGCCCATGCCGCAAGCGCAGCGATGAGGGCGGGGATGGCGCGGATGGCCGAAGACGCAGTGACGGCGCTGAACATTGAGATTCGGGTTACATGCTTCACGATCTACTCCTGCTGCTGCCACAGGTGGATTGGTGGACACCCTGCCGGCGGGTTCGTCCTCGATACACGCGGATCGAACGGCCTCCCTTCGAGGACGGCCTCGCCCGGCCACTCTACAGGAAACGCCTGGTATCCGCAAGTTATTCCCGGGGAGAATCCTCGTATTGCCATCCTGGGTGACGTTTATTCGGGGCAGCGCGCGGGCCAAAGCAAACCAGGGGCTATTCACGCGTTCCCGGACGAGGGTCCTACGGACACCCCGCGACGAAGGAATCTTGGAAACACAGGAAATCGAACAGGTCGCAAACGAGTGGCCCCGTCGATGTGTCGCAGTCACAGGCGTACGGCTCACCGTTGACGAAGCTGTTCTGGAAGCAGAGGAAATCGAAGATGTCCAGCGTGCCCAGCCCCGTACTCGCTTCGCAGTCGGCGTAGCAGGTCGGGTACGCGCAGCCCCAACGCGCCAGGCCGACGCTCCAGAGCCCTCCGGCGGTGAAGAAGTTGCCGCCGACGTATAGGCCTGATGGCGTCGCCGGGTCGCCGTCCTCGTCGAAGGGCTGGAAGTCCGTGGCATGGGCCCATGTGAGCCCGCCCAACCCGCTGCCGAGCCCGTGCCACTGCTGCCCGTCCCACTTGATGGCGCCGGGGCTGAAGACCCCGCTGACCCGATTGAAGAGCCCGCCGACGAAGAGTGCGGGCAAGTTTGGCCCGTCGCCGTCGTCGTCGAAGACGTAGAGCGATTCGACGCCGCCGCCGTTGTAGCCGGGCACTTCGCTCCACTGTTGCCCGTCCCAGCGTGAGAGTAATGCTCTGGACCATGCGCCCGGCGTGCGGAACTGCCCGGCTGCGTAGAGCATGGGGAGTTCGGGCCCATCGCCGTCGGCGTCGAAGACCGCCAGCGCATCGACTCCGGAGCCGAGCCCGAGGCCGAGCGCTTCCCAGTGCTGCCCGTCCCAGCGTGCGATATTGTTGACGACAATGCCGCCGGCGGTCTGGAACGATCCGGCAACGTAGAGCGCCGGGGAGCGCGGGCCCGGGCCGTCGTCGTCGAAGATCGTCATGGCATGGACCCTGCACGAACCGAATTGGCTTGGCTGGAGGCTGCCGCCAACGAGCGAGAACGATGTGCCGTCCCAACGGACCAGACCCGGCTTGGCGAGGCCTGCGATCTCAGCGATGCCGCCGCCGACGAAGAGGCTGGGCTCGTTCGGGCCCGGGCCGTCCTCGTCGAACATATGAAGACTATACATCCCTCCACGAATGCCGGGCAGGTCGCGCCATGCGGACCCGTCCCAGTGCGACAGGAACCGCAACGGTCCGCCAGCGGTCAGGAAATAAGCTCCCCCGATGTAGATGCCGGGCGCGGGCGATCCGACGCCGGTGGTGTTTGCAATGCAGACCGCTCTCGCGATACTTTCGGCCCCGTAAAACTCTCCGAGCTGGCGCCATGCCCGCCCGTCGTAACGTGCGACGAGGTAGCGGTCCACCGCTCTGCGACCCCAGGCTCCGCCGCAAATCAGAACGCTGCGAGCGGGCCCGGGACCATCGACGTCAAAGACAGCCATGTCCAGCGCTGCGCCATCGTCCGGATGCGTCGGCGCGGACCAGCCGGGCAGGCACTGGGCGTGGGCGTTCATCGCGAGCGCGAGGAGAGTGCAAATCGGGATGGCGCGGTGTTTCGACATCGTTCCCCAAAGTATGATGCCGCCGAGCGGCTCAGATTTCACACAATCCGGGAATTCGTCTCAGATTCTGTACTTTTTTTCTCGTCGTCTTTGACTCGCATTTCGTTCGATTGAAATCTGAGAAAGTTTCGGTTCAATCCGATAATACGCGTGCACTACGGGCGATGAGGTGGTACACCATACGCCGGAGGATCGGGGAGCGGCCCCGGCCCGGCGGTTCTGGATCGACTCTCATTCAGGAGACTGGGAATGAAACTCGTACTGTGCAGAGCAGACAGGTCTTGTGAGCGCACGGGGATTGTGCTCATCGGTGCGGCGATCATCGCGATCGGTGGAACGGCTCCACCCGCCACGGCGCAGGTGACGCAGCAATGGCATGCCCGCGAGTTTCAGGACAATGTCTTCGGCGTCGATGACGCCGTGGACATCGCGTACTGGAAGGATGGCAACGTCGAGTGGGTGTACGTGACGGGGTACCAGACAACGGCCAGCGGCGCGACGGTCTTCGCGACGCACAAGTACGACGCGAACTTCTCCGGTCCGGGCGAGAACGAACCCGTCGTATCCAGGTTCTACCCGGATCCTCCGGCTAGCGCCACGGGGACGAACAAGGCGGTGGCGATCGCGGTCGATCCTGTCAGCGGCGACGTGTACTTCACGGGCGAGTCGATCGACACCAGTGGGATGATGAACGGCCTGGACTACGTGACCATCAAGTACGACAAGGATCTTGATCCCCATGACGACTGGATCATGGCGGGCCATCCGGGCGCGGTGGTGCGCTGGGACAATCCGATCTTCGCCGGCCCCGGCAGCCACGACCGGCCGGTGGACATCGCCCTCGGCAAGAGATTTGAAGGGAACCCATTCGACAACGTCATCGGCATCACGGGGCGGTCGTACGGTGGACCGGCGACGAAGTACGACATCGTTACGGTGCTCATGGAAGCGGGTACCGGCGACCCGTGGTCAGACTGGGGCAACGTTGGATGGGGGATGGGCGCGCGTTCGTTCAACGGCGACGCCGACAGCAACGACTCGGCCGCCGAGCTCGACGTGATCTGGACAGGTGATATCCCGGAGGCCCCGCCCGGTGTAGATACCTACGTCGCGGGAACGACGCGGTACTTGCACAGTGGGCAGCCGAACGACGACATTGTAACGATCAAGTACGACACGGCCGGGAGTCCGGCCGCGCCATTCGGCTGGACGAACGTGTACAACGGGCCGATGAACGCCGACGATGTGGCCACCGCGATGGTCGTGGACTTCATCAAGTATAAGGCGGTGTTCGTGTGCGGGTACACGCCGCACTACGTGGCCGGTGCGAGCGCGTCGTCGGGCGGGGGGTCGGGCACAGGCGCGCGATCCGGCGGCGGTGCCCTACGCTGACTAAATCTTAATTGCATACTTCGACAGCATCGGTACTTTATGAACGAAGTGGCTTGATCCTGGATTCTTGTCAAACGACTCGGGCGTGCGAGTCTGGAACGGACCCGGGTCGGCCGCGCCCCTGACCGAGAGCCGCTGGGGCAGCCGCGAGTATGACGGACCCGGTGGCGGAATGACGAGGCTCGGGGGCGAGGTGATGGGCGTGGTGTGCGAGTGAGACTCTCCGCTTGCGCGGCGGGCTCGTATGCGAGCCTGCGCACGTGCGGGGGAACCCCCTCCGTCCCGACTTGTCGGGACACCTCCCCCGTCGTAGGATTATGCATGAAGCTGGTTTCGTCTGACGATTCTGGCGGCGTTGATGACGAGTTTGGCGCCGAGCCAGAGTTTGACGCGGTGCAGCCGGCGCACCCATGCGGGCAGGCCGGTGGCGCCGACGCCGGACGTCACCAGCCCGGCGAAGAAGCGTTCGATCGTCCAGCGTTTTGTGCGCAGCATGGGCCACATCCATCCGCCGCGCTGTTCGACGAGTGCGATGGCCTGGAGCCGATGCCGGTGATGCTGTCGCCAACCGAGCCCGCGGCCTGGCGTGCGTCGCGGCGCGATCAGGCGCATGCCGCGCGACGCCACCGCGTCGTACAACGCGTTCGAGTCGTACCCGGCGTCGGCGACGATCAACCTCGCCCTGGGCGGCTTGGGCATGGCCTGGACGATCTCGCGTGCGACCTGCATTTCCGCTTTATTCATAGGCGTAACGTCCCATCCCAGGACGCGACCCTGATCATCGGTCACCACATGCAGCCGAAAGCCCCGGGCCATGTGTCCAGCGCCGCGGCCGTTGGCGGCGTCAGGATCGGACGTGTGATCGGAGAGCTCGAACGCCTTGCCGTCGGTGAACAGTATTCGCCCGTCGGGCAGCGCCGCCTGCACGCTCTGCATCACCGACAAGAGTTCTTGACACAAAGAGGCGCTCTGCATGCGTCGGCTCATCGTCGATTGATGGGGCAACATGCGCCGCCACGCCTGCGGCGGCCAATGCCGCCTGGCGCAGGCCCAACTGATCGGCCGATCGTGCAGCGCCGCCCAGAGCACAACCGCCAGCACCTGACGGTTGGAGAACTCGGCGTTGCGCGGCCACGTAGCTGGCAGACGTTTCAGCGCGGCTACAATGGTTTTCCAAAGTTCGCGTTCCATGCTTTTCTCCCTTGTATAAGGACATAAAGCATGGGCGCGAACTTTTATGCAAACAACCTAACATGCGCCGAACGGCGCATAATCCTACGTCGGCGACGGGGGAGGAGGGGAATGGCGGCATACACTCGCGGCGTGAATATCGCTCCGTCATCAAAGGGGATTTCCTCGCCGACGTGTCGTTTTCGCGAGGCTGTGCTGTGATCTTCGCATGGCTCGGCGCAGCGGTGGTCGGGCTGGCGATGGGATTGCTCGGCTCGGGGGGTGCGATCCTGACCATCCCGATGCTGATCTATCTGCTCGGCCATCCGGAAAAGCAGGCCATTACAGAGGCGTTTGTAATCGTCGGCTCGATCGCGCTGATGTCGTCGCTGCCCTACGCCATGCGCTCGCAGGTGAAGTGGAAGTACGTGCTGCTCTTCGGCATCCCCGGGATGATCGGGAGCTATGGCGGGCAGGTGGTCGCGGTGTTCGCACGATCGGAATTGCAACTCGTCGTGCTCTCGCTGTTGATCGGTGCGGCTGCGTACAAGATGCTGTTCCCCAGGGTGCTGCCGGAGAACGATGATCGCCCCCAGCCCAAGCCCGAGCCGAGAAAGGTGAGCATCGCAATCGACGGGCTCCTGGTCGGGCTCGTGACCGCGTTTGCGGGTGTGGGCGGCGGATTCATGGTCGTTCCGGTGCTTGTGCTCCGCTGCGGCCTCTCGATGCACGCCGCGATCGGCACTGCCTTGTTCATCATCGCACTCAAGTCGGGCGCGGGGTATGCCAAGGCCGCGGACCAGGGCTTCGACCTCGAATGGGGCGTGATCGCGATCTTTGTCGGTATCGGCATGCTGGGCAGTGTGGTGGGCGTCATGATCGGTCCCAGGATCAATCAGCGAGCGCTCCAGAAGACGTTCGGGTGCTTTCTCGTAATGATGGCAATCTTCATCGGCGTGACAGAAGGATCGAAGTTGTTGAGCGGTGGCGGGGGCAGTACGGCTGAGCCCGGATCGGCACATGCTGCACCCGCGGACACGGGCTGACATCGCGACGCATCCTGCATGAACGCATTCTGTGTGGCATGTCCACGCGCTTCGCGCGGACATGGTTATGCACAATCGCCCCAGCAATGCTTCAGTTCTGCTAGCCTGCCATCGTGACTACAGTCAAACACAAGTTGCGCACACGCTACGAAAACCGAAATGATGCGCGCATGATCACCTTTGCCTGCTTCCACAATCAGCCGTTCCTCGGGTCTGACCGTAGCCGATCGTGGGTGTGCAATGCCATAGCCCGTGCCCGTGAATTGCACACGTTTGAGCTGTGGGCCTACGTCATCATGCCCACACACGTGCACCTGCTGATCTGGCCGCAAAGCCCAGTGCCATCAATCCTGCTAAGTTTCAAGCAATCCGTCGCAAATCGTGCCGTATCATTCGCGCGCAAGCATCAGCCTCAGACGCTCGAACGCATGGCGCATCGTCGCCCATCGGGCAACGTTACGCACCGCTTCTGGCAGCGAGGGGGTGGGTTTGATCGCAACCTCTGGACACCTGCCCATATTTTCAGCGCGATCGAGTACATCCACATGAACCCCGTACGCGACGGGCTGTGCGCGCGAGCCGAAGAGTGGAAGTGGTCAAGCGCATCGCAATATACGTCGCTTCGTGACAAGGTGCCAGTTGCCCAAACCATGCTTCCGATTGATATCGACCATCTTCCTGCTGATCCGCGATGAACCATGCCCGCGCCAAGCGCGTGGACATGCCACACAAGACACAGTGACCTGGCACGAAACATGATCCATCAAGATGCGCTAGTCGTCGATCCGGTACACCGAGTCATCGGGCCTCACGGCGCGGGCAAACCAGAGCGGCCGACGAAGATTGTCCGGCCCCGGCGCGGGCCGCGTCATCGCCAGCCACTCGCGGTAGACCTCCATCGACTTGGACGTATCGACCTGGACGTCCGCGTACCGGTCGCCCTTGTGCGCCCGCTCGACGGTGACGATCTGGTGCCAGCAGTTCATGCCCGAGATCGGGTCGGGCTGCACCGGGAAAGTGAGGTTCTGGTGCACCCCGCCGTCGGTCCACCAGATGCGCGACGAGTCGGGATCCTTGCTCTTGAAGGGCTTGATGCCCTCGATTCGGCGGAATCGGACCACGCTGTTGCCGAGGTCTTCACGGATGACCTTGGCTGCCCCCCAGCGCTCCGGGCCGGTGTCGTCCGACAGCCGCCACCTGCCCAGGTGGTGCGAGCACGCGACAACGCCGGGGCGCATCCCTTCGGTGACCCACACCTTGTTGACATAGTGCCCGATGCGCGTGGTGATGCGCACCAGGTCGGTGGTCTCGACGCCGATGCGCGCAGCGTCCTCGGGATGGATCCAGACCGGGTTGGTGTTCGAGAGTTCATAGAGCCACTTGGAATTGGACGAACGCGTGTGGATCAGTGTCGGCAGGCGGAAGGTCGGCACCAGGCAGTAGCGACCCTCTTCGACATTGAGGTGGTCCCGGTGAACGTGGCTCTTGATGTAGCCCGGCAGTGTGTGCTCGGGCCACTTCCAGTCACCCATGGTCGTGCTCAAAAACTCGAGTCGGCGCGAGGGCGTGTTGAAGCCGACGCGGGGCGCGCCATCGACGACCACGCCGATGGGCGTGCCGTCCCTGGTGACGCTGCCGGTGTCGTGGTCGATGTCTGCGTCTTTGAGCGCCGAATCGTCGAGCACCTCTTTGTAGCCCTCGTACTGGTTCTCATCCACGAGGAACGCGCCGTGGCGGCGCATGTACTCGAGCGGCGACATGTTCTTCTTGGCGGCTTCTTCCTTGAGCCCCGGCACCGAGTTCTCAAAGATCCACGCGTAGTACTCGTCGATCGTGATCTTTTGGCCCGGGCGATAGGGCGATTCGTAGTACTTGCGGATGCCCAGCGAGCCGTCCGGGTCGATGCGCCACGAGAGTTCGATCCAGAACTCATCCTCTTCCCAGACCTCGCCCGGGTTGGCCTCGTAGGTGTGCTCGAAGGTCTCGCCGTCGCGTTCTCGGCTGACGCGCAGGACGGGCTGGCGGAAGCTGATCCACCGCGCCGCGTGCGTTTCCTGGCTCATCAGGTCGTGGCGCTCGGCGCCCAGCCCCATGGGAAGGACATAGTCCGCGTACTGCGCGGTCTCGCTCCAGGTGGGCGTCAGGGCCGCGTGCAGCTCGATCTTCGACTCGTCGCGCAGGAGCTTCTCCCACATCAGGCCGTCCGGGTTCGTCCACACCGGGTTGTAGACGCGCGTGAAATACGCAGCGATCTTGCCGCGACCCTCCTCAAGGAAATGCGGCAGCAGGATCGACATCTCGTGGTACGCCAGCGGGTACTCGCGCGGATACAGCAGTTCGTTCCAGACCTTCTGCTGCGGCGGCGACAGGAACGGAGCTGCGACGAACTTGTTTCGGCTGTTGAGTTCCGTGCCGCCCGGCGTGCCGACCGCGCCCACCAGCACGGTGAGAAACTGAAGCGTGCGCGCCACCTGCCACCCGCCGAGATTGCCCGCAGCCGCGTTGCGCCAGACGTGCGAGGCGAAGGCGCTGCCCGCCCTGCCGATCTCGTGCGCCACCGCGATGAGCTTGTCAGCCGGGACGCCACACTCCTTTTCAGCTGCGATTGCAGTGTATTCGTTCAAGAACGCCCTGAGCTTTTCCACGAAGAGCGGGAAGGTCGGCTCCTCATTCGGGCACACCTCGGCGAGATAGTCGCGCCAGTTCACCCAGTCTTTCACGAACTTCTCGTCCATGTACCCCTCGTCAACGACGATCTTGGCCATCGCCAGCAGCATCATGGCCTCGGTGCCCGGGTACGGGCTCAGCCAATAGTCCGCGATCGAGGCGGTGTTGGAGAGACGCACATCGACCGCGCAGAGTTTCGTGCCCTTCTCCTTGGCGTCGATGATGCGCTGCGCGTGCGGATTGAAGTAGTGCCCGGTTTCGAGGTGGGCGGACAGCAGCAGGATGAACTTCGCGTTCTCGTGATCGGGGCTCGGGCGGTCAGCCCCGGTCCAGAGCGCGTACCCCACGCGTGCGCCCGACGAGCAGACATTCGTGTGTGAATTGTGCGCATCGACGCCCCACGAGCGCAACACCCGGTCCATGTACCCGTCCGCGCCGGGGCGACCCACGTGATACATGATCTCGTTGCGCCGGCCTTCCTGCAGCGCCGTGCGGATCTTGGTTGCGAAGGTGTCCAGCACCTCGTCCCAGGTTGTGCGCTCGAACTTGCCCGAGCCGCGCTCGCCCACGCGCTTGAGCGGGTAGAGGATGCGGCTGGTGTCTTCGATCTGGTTGAGGGTTGCGGGGCCCTTGGCGCAGTTGCGCCCGCGCGAACCCGGGTGGTGCGGATTACCCTCGAGCTTGCGGATCTTACCCGTGTCTTTGTCGATGTACGCGATAAGCCCGCACGCGGCTTCACAGTTGAAACAGGTCGTCGGGACCAGCCGATACCGACGCTCGACCTTTTTGGGCCACGCGTTGGCGTCGTACTCCGTCCAGTCGTCCCACTCTTCCATGGGCGGGAAGTTCTCGAGCGGCGTGACGGTCATGGGGAGTCGATCTTGCATCGTTTATCTATCCGAGATCACGAGAGCGGGGGCAGTTGGGCAGCGCGAACGTACGCCCATTTATACATATACAGGCCAACAAGGGCGGGAATGAACGCTACGGCCGGCGCAGCGAACGCAGCGAGCACGGTGATGCCGACGCCGATGATGAGCCCGTCGCGGAACGGGCGTGTCGAGCCGAGACGAACAACGTCGAGGAACGCAGCAGCCTGTCTCGCGTTGTCGGTGGGATGTTTGCCGTATCGCTCCTTGAGGGCGAAGAGTCCGTGCAGCACCGCCGAGACCGCAGCGATGAACGCCAGCGGCATGGCTTTGTCCCCCGCAAACGGCAGGAAGCAGACCGACCCACACAACGCCGCCTGCACGAGCAGGTGCGGGAGCAGCAGCTTGCCCTCCCACAGATCGCGCCCCTTGCACTGTGCGAACAGGAACGCGGTGTACCCGGCGGTCGCGAGCCCCACAACAGATTCAGCGTATCGAAGCCCGTCCGCCGCCGCGTCCATGCCGAGCAAACGTAGCCCGAGCCCCGCGGTGACGAGCATCGAGAAGACCGTCAGAACAACGCCACCCTTGACGAGCCAACTGTCCCAGTTGGGTCGTGTCACCATGCGAAAGAACTTGGTGGGCCGAGTGAGGTCGTCCACGAGCAGCGCGTTGGTGATGAGGATGAAGACGAGCGCCAGGATCTCGGGGAAGTAGTCGTAGCCGAACCCGGTCAGCCCCAGTGCCGCCGCGAACGGCGCCAGCACGGCTGCCCCGGCCGCGATGCCCTTGGTGACGAGATACGCCGCGACGTGCCAGCCCCACTCGACCTTGTGCCCCACGTCGAGCACGATGCGTGCGTCCTGAATGACCGGCAGGCTCAGCGGCCACTTCTCGGGCTTGTCGTCGGGACGGTCGGACCAGATATAGGTCTCCGGCCGGGCCACGACGCCCGGCTCGAGCATCGTCGGTTCCACGCCCAGATAGTAGACGTTGGGACCGGTGCCCTGCTCGGGCCTGCGGACGAGCGTCTCCCTTTCGGCGATGAGTTTCGCGATGGGGCTCGACGGATCATCAAGATCGCCCGTGACGATCGCCTCTTCCGGGCAGACCACAACGCACGCCGGCTCCAGTCCCTTCTCGACGCGGTGGGCACAGAAGTGGCATTTCTCGACCGCACCCTTGGCTTCATTGAGATAGATCGCGTCGTAGGGGCATGCCTGCATGCACGCCCGGCAGCCGATGCAGGCGTCGCGGTCCACGTCCACGATCCCGTCGCTCCGCTTCTCAAGCGCGTTGACCGGGCAGATCGTCACGCACGGAGCGTCGTCGCAGTGGTTGCAGCGGAGGACCGCGAAGTGCCGCTTTATCTCGGGAAAAGTGCCGTTTTCCTGATACTTGACCCACGTGCGAAAGTCGCCGATCGGGATGTCGTTCTCAGCCTTGCACGCCACCGTGCAGGCGTGGCACCCGATGCACCGCTCGTGGTTGATCAAAAAGCCGTACTTCACCGCTGGGCAGTGTAACCACGCCCACTCCGCCCCGGCGTTGAAGCCCCGCCCCCCCCACGAGGCACGACCGGAAGGGAGTGCTTCAGGCGATCGGGACTCCCCCCAACAACACACGACCGCAAGGGGCTGCTCCCGCCCCGACAAACGATACCATTCCCCATCCCGTTGCCCCACACACCCCCGCCCCGACCACCGCCCACACGCATCAAGGAGCACAAACAATGGTCCGCACCGCACTGGCACTCTCGGCCGCGGCGATCGTGGCCATGGCCACCGGCGGGCTGGCGTCGAGCCCGGCCGCACCGGCCGCGACCTCAACCGCAGCATCGCCCCAACCCGCACCCCCAACCACCTTCAACATCGACACATCACGCTCGATGGTGATCTACCGCGTCCGGGACATGAGCGTGAGCAATTTCTATGGACGGGTCAACGCGCCCACGGGATCCTTCACCATCGACCCGATCGACCCAGCCAACAGCTCGGTTCAGATCATGTTCGAGCTCAAGAACATGGACACCGGCGACAAGAACAAGGACCGACTGCTCCTCGGGCCGCAGTATTTCAACGCCCGCCAATACCCCACCGCCCAGTTCAACAGCACCTCCATCAAGAAGATCAACGACTCGACCTACGAGGCGACCGGCACGTTCGCCATGCGAGGCGTTACGAATGAGATCACCGTCACGCTCCTGGACTACGCCGAACTTCAGACCACCAAGTTCGGCTATCGCGGCGGGTTCGAGACCACCTTCACCATCAACCGCCTCGACTACGGCCTGAACGAGCACCAGGACGGCCTCATGCTCGGGCTCGACGTGCAGATCACCGTCTCGGTCCAGGGCCTGGCGCAGTAGCCGTCGCGATGGACGACATCGACAGAATGATCGTGTTCGGCGTGGCGGCTCCATTCGCCATCGCGTGCCTGCTCGTGCTGCCGAGGTCGAAACGGACCAGGAGCGGGCCGGACACGCACGCCTGGCGACTCGTGCTGGCGGTCGGCACGCCGGTTGTCCTGGCGTTCTTCGCGCTGTTCCATTGGCCCTGGACCGAGTGGACAGATGCGTCCGCCTGGTGGTCCCGCCTGAATCAGGATCAGTTGATTCTCTACGCCGTGCTTCTGAGCCTCGCCGTCGGCCTCGCCATGTCGCGCGCGCCCGGGACGCTCCTGGTCCGTGCAGCATTCATACTCGCGCTCGCAGGACTCGTCACCCTCGCCACCTGGCCGATCGTCGCGCCCGAGGCGTGGTACTACAGAGCGATGCCGGCCGCCGGAATCTTTTTGCTGGGAGGCGCCCTCGAGTACGCCGCGGTGCGAAGATCCGGGTTCTGTCTGCCCATGGCCATGTGCCTCGCACTCGCGACCACCTCGGTGCTCGTCGCCGCGACGGGTATGCAGCCGCTGGGAGTCGCAGCCCTGGCCGCGGCCGTCGCGCTCGGCGTGCTCGCCATCGTCTCGCTCTGGCGACGCAACCTCTCGATGGCCCACGGCGTTGTCCCCGTCGTCGCCACGCTCCTGGTCATGCCGCCGCTCATCAAGTGGCTCTACATCGTCTTCGAGGCAGACGACTTCCCAGCCGCCGCCTTCCTGCTCCCCATGTTCGCGCCGCTGATGGTGCTCGCAGCCGAGCTGCCCGGAATCCGCCACACCAGGGATTGGCTGCGAAACCTCATCGTCCTGACCCTCGTGGCAGCGATGTGCGCCGCCGGCGTAGCGCTCGCATTCCGGCCACACCCAAACGCCGACCGCGTGCTTGACGCCACGCCGCTCCCGATCGACCCCTGACGCATCGGCGCCCGCCGGTAGTAGGTCAGTTTGAATCTCCATTCTCCCAAACTTCGAGCAATCCGACCAAATCCTGCAGATCCCAGACATGATCCGAAAGTCCGGCTTCCATCGCCGGGGTGACCCGGAGTGCCTGGTGGATCCGGCAGAAGTTGTAGTGCATGAAGTGGAGGGCGACCGCGGCCCTGAGGTCGGCGAACTTCTTGGAGAAGGCGTTGGTCAGTCGGGTGTACCGCCTCATCCCCATCCGCATCGTGAGGTTGTTCCGCTCGACGTAGCTGGTGGACACGTCCACGCGGTTTGACCGCCCGATCATCGGAACCTTTTTGGCCCCGATGCACTCGCACGGGCTGTACCGGGTCTGCCCGTCGCTGGGTTCGCCGTACAGCTTGATATAATCCACATTGGTTCCGAAGGCGTCGAGCACCGCTCCGAGATAGGCGTGGTGCCCGTCTGTCGTGAGTTGGATCCGGTTGACGATCCGGCTCGCCAAGTCCAGCATGAACGCCTTGGCACAGTCCGCACCGCGATCGCCCACGTGCCACGAGATCACGAGTTTGCTGTCCGCGTCGATCGCGGTCCAGGTCCAGACAGACCCGACACCGAGTTCGTCGCGCATCCGATCCGGGAGGTTCTTGTCCTTGGCGTAGCAGAACGACCAGATTTCATCGCACTGGACCCGCTCAGCTTGGAGCCCTCGCACGTGCTCATCGTGGTATGCCTCGCAGATCGGACTGATGTCGGCCAAGAGCTTGAGAACCGTCCCCTTGGCCGCTCCGGTCATGCGGGACGTGGCCCGGATGCTGCATCCTTCGACCAGTGCTGACAAAATCCTAACTCGTGTTTGGCTGTCCAGCTTGTTCATAATGACCATTATACTTGAGCGGTCAGGCATGTCAAGGCCCAAAATGCGAAAACAGCCCTACTCTACAGGGCTGTCCAAGCGCACACCATCTCACGTGCTATACTGTTGGAAAGGGCCGCAAATCTGCGACCCAGACAGAACACGAGCGCGTTGCGGAACAGGGTTGGTCTCCAGACCCGCAGCAGTTCGCCCGATTTCAAGCGCAAGGATGCGCTCGCGTACAGGATACGCACTCATGGAGATCGGGTCAATGGTCACGCAAGAAACAATCTGGTTCTTCCACTTTCGGTTCGCAAAGTCGCTGCAAGCCGCAGCGATCCTCCTGCGCACCAATGACGCGCACCGGATGAACCTCATGAAGCTGCTCAAGCTGCTGTATATTGCGGACCGCGAGGCCCTGGCGGAAACGGGGCGGCCGATCACCGGCGATCGAACTGTTGCTCTGCCGCGCGGACCCCTTCCGGGCACGGTCTACGACGTGATCAAGGGATTGCACGTCGAATCGGGTCGATGGGAAGACTACATCCAGAGGGTCCACTATACTCTGCATCTGGTTGAGGACCCGGGACGGAAGCGCCTGTCCCCATTTGAGATCCGAAAGCTCCAGGAAGTTGCAGAGCGTCACACGGACGATGACGAGTGGGAGATGGTGAGGATCACTCACAAGCTGCCCGAGTGGAAGAAAAACCGTCCGGGGCGATCATCGCGAGATATTCCGACCGTGGACATCCTTGAGGCAGTTGGCCGCACGGATGTGGGGAAAATCCTTGAAGACCTGAACGCTTCAATGGCGTTTGACCAGCTCATCAATGCTCAAAGACGGTGAAGATTGGCGACACATTCCTGATCACGAAACCAGGCAGGACGCTGGATACTCATCTATGGATCGTGCTCTCAGATCCAGCAGCAAACCCCGACAAAGTGCTCATTGTAAATCTGACGAGTTGCAAAGATCGCAAAAGCATCGACGAATCGTGCATTCTTGATGTCGGCGATCATCCATGGGTCAGGGAACAGTCGTACGTCAATTACCTTGAGTCTGAGGTCAAGTTGATCAAAGAGTCAGAGTACGCGAAACTCCTTGGCCCAGCACTCATCAATCCCCAAAAGCCCCTGGAAAACGACACCCTAGATCGAGTGCTGCGTGGAGCCGCAATCACCGATCGGCTGGGGCTTGGCCAACGCGAGCTGTTGAAGAATCAGGGGTTGATCTGACTACTCAGAACCGTCGTCGCCCTTGCTCGACCAACGCGCCTGAGCGGCCTTTCTCGCAATTGCTGATCGTTGTGCTTTCGTCAGCTTTTCAGCCCGCGCCTTCCCGCCCTTCTTGCCCCCGAGCCGACCGAGCGCCACCGCCGCCGGGTTCTTCCCGTCGTCCTTGCCCTTTGGCTTATCCGTTCCCGTCGCCTTGCCGACGACCCGGGCGGCAATCTTGTTCAGATCGGTCCCGCCACCGCGAGTACCGGTTTTCTTGGCCGTCGTTCTCTTGTTTGAGCGATCAGACATGAGCTATCGTAGACAGGCGACGCGCCGATCAACTCTCGGCTCGCAGAGCCAAGCATTCAAACTGACCCGCTACCCGCCCGCAAGGCGGGGAAAGTGCCGCGGACGCGGGCTTGTATGATTGGCCCTGACGGACCCTCGGGCGCGTCGCCGTACCGCGGGATAGCCGGCACGAGCAATCCAGATGACCATGCCCCGATGGAAGTGTCGCCGACGGACCAGCTCTCGCGCCAGAGCCAGGCGCGGCAACGCGCCCGCCGCCACGCTGATGGCGCTCTCGATCGCCGCCCTCGTCGGGCTCACCCTCGCCCTGCGCACACTCTCGCGGGCCGACGCAACCGGGCTGGCGCCCATCGAGCTCTACTGCGCCGCCGGTGTTCGTCCGCCCGTCGCCGGGGCTGTCCGGCGCTTCACCGAGGAGACGGGTCAGCCCGTGCGCATCCAGTACGGCGGCTCGGGGGCGCTGCTGGCCGCGATCCAGCTGAGCGGCCGGGGCGATCTCTACATCGCCGCCGATGACAGCTATGTGCGCTCAGCCGAGGACCGCGGGCTGATTTTTACGTCCGTCCCGCTCGCGACCCTGACACCCGTGATCGCGGTTCCAGCCGGGAATGCAAAGAACGTGCGCACGCTCGACGACCTGCTCCGTAAGGATGTGACCTTCGCGATGGCGAACCCGTCGGTGGCGGCGGTGGGACAGGTCACAAAGGAGGTGCTCGAAGCCCACGGATTATGGGTTCAACTCGCCGAACGCTGCCGCGTCTTCAAGCCGACCGTCAACGAGATCGCAGCCGACGTCAGGCTCGGCACGACGTCGACGAGCTCCGGCACGATCGCCCGGGAAGGCTACTCGATCGAAAAGCTCGTCATCGAGCGTCCGGGGCAAGTCCCGTTGCCGGCTCTGCTGTGCGTGCCCGACGATGCCGGAAACCGCAAGCTGCCGGCGGTCGTCTATGCCGACGGACGGGGAAAAGCTGCCGATCTCCAACCGGGCGGGCCCGTTGAAAAGCTCGTCGCGGACGGCCACATCGTGCTGTCAGTCGATTTGCGCGGCTATGGCGAGACGGCCGACAAGGACCAAGGCGGTAAGTACCACAACGATGAGTTTCGCACCGCGATGGTCGCCATGCACATCGGCCGCCCGCTGTTGGGACAACGCGTCGAGGACCTGCTCGCGGCCCTGCGGGTCATCTCGGGTCATGAGGCAGTCGATGTCGAGGCGATTCATCTCGTGGGAGTAGGCCGGGCCGGCCCGGTTGCGCTGCACGCCGCGGCCATCCTGCTGTTCGCCGCCGCCACTATGAGCCTTTACATGGCCAAGGATATCCCCAAAGACCGGGGTGCCCCAAAGCGGGGCTTCGTGTTCATGGACACCCCCGGCTACGACCCCGTCGGTGACCGGCATGGTCGCCGGCGGCGCCAACCTGGTCTGCTTCACCACCGGCCGCGGCTCGGTCTTCGGCTGCAAGCCGACCCCGAGCATCAAGCTCGCCACCAACACCGCCATGTACAATCGCATGGAAGAGGACATGGATGTCAATTGCGGCCTGATCCTCGACGGCGAGGTAAGCGTCCAGGAGATGGGCGAGCGGATTTTCCGCAAGGTGCTCGCCACTGCCTCGGGCGAGGTTACCAAGAGCGAGGCGCTGGGATACGGCGATAACGAATTTGTGCCCTGGCAGATCGGCGCTTTCATGTGAGACTGCGCCTCGCCGCCCCCGACACCGACACCTTGATGCCATGAGCTTTTACGATCTCGGAGCGCTTTCGATCCTGGTGGTCGACGACGATCCCAACATCACCGTGTTGATGTCGGACCTGCTCACCGCGCTCGGCGCCGAAGGCTACATCTATCAGTACCTGCTGCCGGGCTTTCCGGCCGCGAGCAATGCGGTCTACCTGATCAGCTGGCTGCTCGGCACGCCCGTCGGCACGCTGTTCACGATGCACTACCTCGGCCTGTTCAACGGGCGCTGGCGGCGCCCGACGATCGCTTTTGCCGCACTGACGATCGTCGTGGCGCTGGCTGTCGCGCCGCTGATGCTGATCGTCAATGTCTGGTGGGTGCGACCGCTCTACCTGTTCTGGCAGATGGCGGTCATTCTCGTCACGATGGGCGTTGCGCTCTGGCTCACCGCCCGAGGATACCGGCACGCACGCATCGTCGTGCTCGTGCTGTTGCTGTTGCTCGCCGGCAGCGCATTGCGTGTTGCGCGCAACGTCGGCTGGATCCCGCCGGGGCTGCTCGCCGACAACGCCGGATACCTGGGGATGCTCGCGTTCATGCTCGTCATGAATTCGGCGATCAGCTCGCGCTACAACGCGATGCGCAATGCGATGGAAGCGGCGCAGGCCGATGCATTGCGTGTCGCGCGCCAGGCCGAGCGCGATCTCGAAGCCAAGGTCGCGCTGCGCACCCAGGCGCTGCGGGAGGCAATGGAGCAGGTGGAAGCGTCGCTCGCGCTGGAAAAGCGTGCGCAAGACGAGCAGCGCCAGCTTCTGGCAACCGTGTCGCATGAGCTGCGGACGCCGCTGGCCGTCATCGACGCCACTGCCCAGAATCTCGACCTCGACGACTCCCGCGCCGATCCGTTGACGTCGTCGCGCTACCAGAAGATCCTGCGCGCGACGCAGCGTTTGACGGTGCTGATCAATGACTCGCTGCACGAGGACGGGTTCGAGCTGCTGCGACGCGGAACCCGCATCGGCGACACCCGGCTGGCGGCGCTGCTCGACGATGCGGCCACGGCGGCCGGCGCGCTGTCCGACGGCCACCGCCTCGAAATCGACGCGAAACACCTGCCGGACATCTTCGTGTGCGACGGCAGCCTCACGCGTCTCGTGCTGCGCACGCTCGCCGACAATGCCGTCAAATACACACCTGGCGGCACCCGGATCATGTTGCGCGGGCGGCGTGTGCCGGGCGGTGTGGAGCTGGAAGTCGAGGACGACGGCCCTGGCATTGCGCCGGCGGATCTGCCGTATGTATTCGAGCGGTTCTATCGCGGCCGCAACGTGGGCCGCAAGCCGGGTACCGGCCTCGG
>JADFGU010000223.1 GCA_022567535.1 Planctomycetota bacterium
GACCGACCGACCCGAACACATGCCGCGCCCCCCGCGAACCTGAGGTACACTGAGCGTTCCAGTGACCGGCGCGTTCTCCATCACGTTCTGAGCGAAACCCATGGCCCCGACCGACGAATCGAGCAAAGCTGACGCCCCGCCGGAGGTTTCCCCCGGCAGCGCGGGCGATGAGCCCGTGATCAGCAACGAGATGCACGCCGAAATCGAGGCTGCCCTGAGCGAGCTCGAGCAGGCCAAGCAGGCTCTCGCCCAGCCGCACGCGAGGCCGACGATCCGCGGCCCACGCGTCGTCGAGGCCGGCCGGGAACATCGCACCGGCACCGTGGTCTCCGTCGGGCCGACGGACATCTTCGTGGAGTTCGGGCCCAAGGATCTCGGCGTCGTCCCGCGCACGCAGTACGCCGAGCACGAGCTCCCGGCGACCGGAGACCAGCTGGAAGTGGTGGTGGCGCGGTACGAGGCCAGCGAGTCGCTCTACATCTGCTCGAAACCCGGTGCGGTGCAGAAGGCCGACTGGGAGATGCTCACGCCCGGGCAGGTGGTCGAGGCGCGAGTGACGGGTGTGAACAAGGGCGGGCTGGAGCTCGAGATCGCCAACCACCGCGCGTTCATGCCCGCGGGACAGGTGAGCCTGGACCACATCGCGGACCTGTCGGTGTTCGTGGGTGAGAAGCTCACGTGCCAGGTGCAGCGGGTCGATCGTCGCGGCAAGGGCAACATCGTGCTTACGCGGCGCGAGCTGCTCGCCAAGGAGCGCGAGAAGCTGGCTGCGGAACTCAAGGAGACGCTCGCGGAGGGGCAGGTGGTCGAGGGCGTGGTGCGCAAGATCATGCCCTTCGGCGCGTTCGTCGATATTGGCGGCGTGGACGGGCTGGTGCACGTGACGGATCTCACGCACGAACGGGTCGGGCACGGGCCCAAGGCGGTCGAACGCTACATCAAGGTCGGGCAGAAGATCCAGGCCCAGATCCTCAAGCTGGACTGGGAGGCCGGGCGGATTTCGCTCGGGCTCAAGCAGCTGCAGGAGGATCCGTTCAAGGCCCAGATCGCCGAGCTGCACGAGGGGGCCGAGCTGTCCGGCCGGGTCGTCAAGCTCATGGACTTCGGCGCGTTCGTCGAGGTGGCGCCGGGGGTTGAGGGGCTGGTCCACATCTCGGAGCTGGCCCACCGTCACGTGGGGCAGGTCGCCGATGTGCTCACGGCCGACGAGGTCGTGCAGGTCAAAGTCCTGTCCATCGACGCCGAGTCGCACCGCATCTCGCTGTCGATCAAGGCTCTGCTGCCCAAACCCAAGCCCGCGGGCGGCCGGGGCGGGCGCGGCAAGAAGGAGGAGCGGGGCCCGAGTCTCGAGGAGATCATGAAAGAGACGCCTCACCTTCGCCGGCTGCGCGAAAAGGCCAAGCAGCGCGACAAGGAACAGAGGCAGGAGCAGGGCGGCCTGGACGACCCCGGCTACCTCGGCGGCGGGCTGGGGGATCTCAAGCTTTGACGCGAGGGCGCGCGGATGGAACGCGAGACGACAGACGGATCGCGGCGTCCCCCTGAATCAGAGTTGCCGGAGCGCGTCGAGGGCGAGCCCCGGGCGCGAGCGCGGAGTGGTGAGCGCCGGGTACACAACACTCTTCGCTTGCGCGAAGGGCTCGTTCTGTCGTTCGCGATGTTGTTGAATGCTGAGTGCGCGGTTATGCGTTGAATCCGAGCCTTCGCGGACTCAGACTCGGCGTCGGCGATCGGGGCGCGCGGGCGCTGGATGTGTCTGTGACTCACCCGATGCCGGTGGAGCCGAACCCGCCTGCGCCGCGCACGGTTTCGTCGAGTTGCTCGACTTCAAGCACCTCCGCACGCGCGACGGGCGCGATCACGAGTTGGGCGATGCGCGTGCCGGGCTCGACCACGAACGGTTCGGAGCCGAGGTTGATGAGACCTACCTTGATTTCGCCGCGGTAGTCGGCGTCGATGGTTCCCGGCGCGTTGGGGACGGTGACGCCGAACCTGCACGCCAGCCCGGAGCGCGGGCGGACCTGGCCCTCGAAGCCGGGCTCGATGGCGATCGCCAGCCCGGTCAGGATCAGGGCTCGCGCGCCGGGCTCAAGCGTGACGGGCGCGTCGAGGCAGGCGACGAGGTCCAGGCCCGCAGCGAGCTGGGACTGGTACCGGGGGACCACCGCCCGCTCGTGGAGCCGACGGACCTGGAGCGTGGTGTGTGTGATGTGTGTCATGGGCGGGGAGGATATGCGAGTGTTGCGCGTTGCGGTGGGTGTTGGGAGGTGGGGTGTGTGTAAACGGGAGAAGCCCAGGCATTTGGATGCCTGGGCTTTGAGGATCACCTTGCGCAGGAATCACCCGCGGGTTCGAGTTCGAGATCCTCGAGCAGGTGCCTGGACTCGCGGATGTTTCGGTTGAGCGTCTCGATCATGCGCTGGGTGGAGGCGATGGCGTCGTCGATGGCGCTGCGGCCGGTGGCGCGCTTGAACGGGTCGGACTGGTGCAGGCTGCGCAGGCGTTTTTCCGACTCGCGTTTGGCGTCCAGCAGACTGCGCAGCAGCCCCTCGGCGTCGTCGCGGGCGACGGTCCATTCCAGGACCATTTTCTGCTGGGCTGTGCTCATCGCGACTCCTTGCGAACGGTCATTCTCGCGTGCTGGGCCGGGATATCAAGATCGGCTGAAAGAGCCCGAACATTCCCCCCACTTTGTGGACTTTTTTGCACCGGTGTTGCACAAGGGCGGTTCAGGCTGCCCGAGGCTGCAACTGCGGCACGTGACGGCGGATCGCCTGGACGACCTGGGCCGGGTCGGTGCTGGCGCGGACGGCCTGGAGATCAGCGATCATGGCTGTGGTGTCGGGCACGCCCGGACCGACCCAGGAGTTGATGCCCGCGAACCGCGTCGGCTCAAGCTGCTCGGCCGAGTACGCCAATTCCTCGTGGATCTTCTCGCCCGGCCGACGCCCGATGACGAGGATCTCGATCTCGTCGGGGCCCGATCCGCCGGGCTCGGCGACGATGCGCGGCGTCAGGCCGTGGCGACGCACGAACCGCTCGGCGAGGTCAAGGATTCGGACCGGCTGGCCCATGTCGAGGACGTAGACGGCTGCGGCTGTTCGCGCCGGGTCGTCGATCGACGCGGATTGCATGACCAGGGCTGCGGCCTCGGGGATGGTCATGAAGTAGCGGGTCATGCGCGGGTCGGTGACGGTGATGGGCCCGCCCTCGGCGAGCTGGGCGGACCAGATCTGCAGCACGCTGGCCGACGAGCCCAGCACGTTGCCGAAGCGCACCATGCTCAGGCGGGTGTCGCCGGCGCGGGCGCTGAGCCCCAGCACGTAGAGCTCGGCCAGGCGCTTGGTGGCGCCCATCACCGAGGTCGGGTTCACCGCCTTGTCCGAGGAGATCATTACGAAGCGACCGACGCCTGCGGCGACCGACGCGTCCGCGATCGACTTGGTCCCGAACACGTTGTTGGTGACGGCGTGGGCGGGGTGGTCTTCCATGAGCGGGACGTGCTTGTGCGCGGCGGCATGGAGAACGACGTCGGGGCGGATCGACGCGAGCAGCTCGCGCGTGCTCTGCTCGTCCACCACGTCGTGCAGCAGCGCTCTGCGGGGCAGCGCCGCGTGCTTGGACGACAGCTGACGGTCGATCTCGAACAGTGCGTTCTCGGCGCGTTCGACGAGCGCGATCTCGGCCGGGTCAAACCGTGCGCACAGACGCGACAACTCTGAGCCGATCGAGCCGCCCGCACCGGTGATGAGCACGCGCTTGCCGGTGACGATGGAGGCGATGGCGGGGCTGTCGGGCTGGTGCGGGGCGCGGCCGATGAG
>JADFGU010000023.1 GCA_022567535.1 Planctomycetota bacterium
CCGGAGATGGATGATCCTGTTGCCCGCCGTGATCGGCTCGGCGGGCTGCTGCGGTCTTACCAGAGGATTGCGGCATGAGCCGGGTTTTTACACCCTACGGGATGTCGAACTCGTCGCACACGACCACCGCACGTGGCATCGTGTTGTAGCCGAGTGCATTTCAGCGGGTTGCGAGTCCATAGCCGAAATGGCTTCAAGGAAAGCTGGCGAGCACGAGCCCGCGTGACGAATCTTGACGAATCGTGGCGGTGTCCTTGACGATGCTTACAGTCGTCGGGCGTGTACGTGCTGAGGTCCGCGCTATTGGTCGCCTGCGCGGTAGAATCAGCGACCGACTCTGCCGGAGCACCAGGATGAGCCCGCACAACCGAGATAACCGCACAGCTCAGCGGCTCACCACACGCCGTTCGGTGGTGCTCGCGCTCGTGCTGGCCCTGACAGCCGTCGTACTGATATTTATCTTGTACGAGATCGTCGAGCGGACATGGCTCGTGGACACGGACATGCAACTTCTTCGTCGGCTTCACATTGCCCGGGGAATCGGGTCGTCGGTCGTGGCGGCAGTGCTGGCGGGCTGGGTCATCATGCGAAACGCGCCGCCGCTGCTGGCCTCGGTCGCGACGGAGGATGAATGGTTCGAGCAGGCGACGGTCGGCCAGCAGAAGCCAGAAGTGAACTACGCGTCATGGTTCATCCGGATGCGCTGGATCGCCGTCGTCGTGGCTGCGACATTCGTCATCACGTGCGTTCGGATCGTGCCGCTGCTGCCGGGAACGGTGTTGTGGCCTCTGCTTCTCACGCTGGGCGTGCTGGCCGGATCCAACGTGTGCTACATGTTCGTGTCAGCGCGCGGTGTTTGGAATCGCGGGTTCCTGCAGGTGCAGATATACAGCGATCTCGTCGTCCTGATGGTACTGCTCCATTTCTCAGGGGGCATCGAAAACCCCCTGTCCGTGATCATGCTGCTGCACGTGATCATCGCCGGCATTATCCTGACGCGGTGGCAATGTTATATGGTGGCCGTCGTTGGCGGGATTCTCTTCGGCCTGCTGGCGCTGGCGGAGGCGACGCACCTGGTCGACCACTACACCCTGGAGATCATTCCCCACGTTGCGAGCGATGAACGGGTTCAACACGCTGCTCATGAACCGCTGTACGTTTCGGTGCACGTCGTGCTTCAGTCGTCACTTCTCTTTCTCGTGGCGTACTTCGTCACGGCCGTGACCCAACGGTTGCGCATGAACGAAGTTCAACTGAAACGCATGGCCAGCAGGGCGTTGGCCGAGAGCCAGTTGCTCGAACGGTCCCTGGACACGACCGGCGCGGCGCTGCGCGTGCTGGGACCGGATCTTCGGCCCCGGTGGAGCAACACCCGATGGCAGGCCTGGTTTGGCGGGAGCGGGTCAGGCTCGTCGATGATCGAACGGCTCGACGGGGCAGAATCGGCCGCCCGGCAAACGTTTCGAGACGGCCGGACACGGCAGACGGAATTGGGAGCCGATGAGACCGTGGCGTGCGGACCCGAAGTGCCGGGGGGCGACCCGCGATGCTTCCAGATCACGACAGCGCCCCTGCGCGACGCGGCCGGAAATGTGCAGCAGGTCGTCGAACTAGCGCAGGACATCACCGAGCAGAAACAAACGCAATCGCAGCTTATCCGCGCCGGCCAGCTCGCCGCCGTGGGCGAACTCGCAGGCCAGGTCGCACACGAAGTCAACAACCCCATCGCGATCATCGGCGCCAAGAGCCGACTACTGCTTTCCGACCAGCGTGACGAGATGTCTGACAGCATCGCCGAGGAACTCGGGAAGATCATCGACTTGAGCGATCGCGTGGCCAGGATCGCGCAGGGACTGCTCTCGTACTGCCGGCCATCCGGAGCGGCGCGCACGCCTCTGGACATACGCGTTCCGGTTCGCAACGCCCTTGCGATGATCGAACAGCCCGCGAACAGCGCGGGCGTGCAGATCGTGACCAATCTGCCGGACGATTTGCCATCCGTCCATGCGAATCCGCAGGAAATGGAGCAGGTCTTCCTCAACCTGGTGCTCAACGCTCTGGACGCGATGCCCCACGGCGGAACGCTTACGATCACGGCCCGACACGAGCGGGGCCCCAGCGACGGCGAAGGCGAGGTGACCGTTGTGGTCGAGGACAACGGCTGTGGCGTTGCCGCGTCTGCGCGCGACCAGGTCTTTCGCCCATTCTTCACGACGAAGAAGCTGGGACGGGGAACCGGTCTCGGGCTGTCCATCTGCCAGGGATTGATCGCGAGTCACGGCGGTAAAATAACGCTCACCAGCCGGGAGGGCCAAGGCACGCAGGTGACGGTGACGCTGCCCGGCGCGACAGGATCCGGGCCCCAGGGAGAGCCTCATGGCGAAGAAGCGGATCCTGGTCGTCGATGATGAAAAGGGCATGCTCGAGGTGTGCGCAGCGACGCTGAAGAAGCTGTCCGACGCGACGATTCTGGTCGAGCAGGACAGCCGCCGGGCCGTCGAGCGCGTGACCAGCGAGCATTTCGACCTTCTGGTTCTGGACATCCGAATGCCGGACATCGGGGGCGTCGAGGTGCTCCGTCGGGCCCGCGCGCACGACCCGAACCTCGCGGTGCTGATGATGACCGCGTTCCCCAGCGTCGACACGGCCGTCGAGACGATGAAGCTCGGTGCCGCCGACTACATTACCAAGCCGTTTCTGCCCGACGATCTTCTGGCTGCGGCCAACCGGCTGCTCGAGACGCATCAGCTTCGCGAGATCACGCGCGTATTTCAGCGGCAGATGGATCGTACTTACGCGTTCGGCGAGATCATCGGAACGAGTGGCGTGATGCAGACGGTGTTCGACATGATCGAGCGCGTGGCCGCGACGAATGTCGATGTGCTCATTCTCGGAGAGACGGGCACGGGCAAGGAGCTGGTCGCGCGCGCCATCCACCAGCGGAGCGACCGGAGCGGGCATCGCTTCGTGCCCGTCGACTGCGGAGCAATCCCAGAAGATCTGCTCGAGAGCGAGCTGTTCGGGCATGAGCGGGGGGCGTTCACGGGCGCCCACCGACGCAGCATGGGGCTCATGGAGTTCGCGCACAAGGGCACGCTGTTCCTGGATGAGATCGCGGAATTGCCGCTGCATCTTCAGGTCAAGTTTCTGCGGATCTTGCAGGAACGGCGCCTACGCCGTGTCGGAGGGATCGAGGAGATCGACGTTGACGTACGCATCATCTCGGCCACGTCACGACAACTTGACGAGGAGGTCCGGCGACAGCGGTTCCGGTCGGACCTGTATTATCGAATCAATGTTGCCCGCATCGATCTGCCGCCGCTTCGAGAGCGCCAGGGTGATCTTCCACTGCTCGTGTCCCACTTTATCGAACGATACGCGCCCGACATGGGCGAACGGGTATCGGGCGCTGAGCCGGACGTGCTCGAGGTGCTGGCGCGATACCCGTGGCTGGGCAACATCCGCGAGCTGCAGAACACGGTTAAGCGGGCGCTCATGATGTGCCGGGGCAGTGTCCTGACGGTGGACGATCTTCCCGATGAGATCGTTGTGGGCGCGGGCATCCATCCGGCCGGCGGCGGGGGGAGTTTCTTCGACGCCCGGCAGCAACGGGTCGCGAAGTTCGAGCGCGAATATCTGACCGTTCTTCTGACGCACTGCGCCGGAGACGTCTCGCGGGCGGCGCGCGAGGCGCAGCTGCCTCGCGGCACGCTCTACCGCTTCCTCAAGAAGTACCAACTGAATCCGGACGATTTCAGGGGTTGACCCGGGGGAACGCGACCGCGATATCGCCTCCCATCGGGCGGATCGCCTGTGCGGCCCGCGCAGCCCGTCATACCTGTGTGAATCGAGCCTGCGGTGTCACATTCATGTGACACGCATCGGAGACCCTCGGAATCGGGGTTCTGCGCCATTCGCTTGCGCTGCCAGAGCTGAGCCGCTTACCGCGCGCAAGTGGTGTCACACGAATGTGACACAAACGCGCCGGCGCGGCGGCGTTGTGGTCGAAGCGATGCGTGATTTCGGGGCCGCCTATGCCCCAAGTGACAGTGTGGGGCGTTGTCGCCGAATTGTGGCACAGTCTTTGCTCTTACAACAGAGAGTACGCGAAGTCAGCGTGCGGAGTCTTTCGGTTTGACCGCAGTAAAGGGCGTCATGGTCTCGATTCTTGTCGACAGCCCGGATTCACGCATCGGTGCAACGCTGCGTCATTGTCTGTCGCTTCAGCGCTTTCGCATCGTGGACTCGCGGGCGCACGCGAACTTCATTGAGTTGGTGCGGCGCGAGCGCCCAGCCATTACCATCATCGACCGCGTCAACGAGTGCCAGGACGCCGCTCTCCTCAAGATCGCCATCGTGAAGGACTATTGCCCCGACACGCGGATCGTCGCCATCAGCGCGTGCCCATCGACGGCGGACGCCGCGATCGTGGAGCAGGGCGTGTTCTATTACCTGACGGATCCGGTGGGAAACGAACTGATCCGCATCATCGAAGCCGCCATCCGAACGCTCGGGCTGGAATATGGGGGTCTGCGTGATGTCTGACTCCGCGATGTCACACATCCTTGCCAAGCCGTCACCGAGCCCCGGCTATCATGGCGACGTCGCGGAATCTCCGCGCTGCCAGTTCGTTCATGTGGGCCTGTGGATTGTATTTGTCGGCGGGATCCTGACCGTTGCGGCCGTGTTGTTCGTCTTCTCGCTGTTTCGCGGCGGACACGCCGATGTGGTCGGGCAGGGCAGCCGATTGCTCGACACGATATGGGGCGCCCTGGGCGTGCTGGTGCTGGCGCTGGGCAGCGGCATGATGGCCCTGGCGCTGGTATGCGTCAGGTCTCGACAGGTCTGGGCGCTCCGCCTGTTCCTTGGGATGACGCTGGTGTGCGGAACGTCGTTCCTTGTCATCAAGTACATCGAGGGTGCGACAATGTTCCCGGGAACGTCGATTCGCCGCGTGGCGTTCGATACCGCGTCCACCGCCGGCACGTTCATGCCCGGTGATCCGGCGAAGGGGAGCGAGCTGTACCTGAGATCGTGTATGGCCTGCCACGGTCCCACGGGCGGGGGTGTTCCCGGTCTTGGCAAACCGCTGGGCTCGAGCGCCTTCGTCGCCGGCCTGTCTGATCTTGATATGGTCGCGTTTCTGAAGGCGGGGCGCGACATCGACGACCCAGCCAACACAAGCGGCGTAATCATGCCGCCGCGCGGCGGGAACCCCATGCTCACCGATCAGAACCTGATGGACATCACCGCCCGCCTCCGCGTGCTTCAGGGGATGGATTCCGGCGGCGCCGCGGCGCGTTCGGGTTCGACCAGCGCCGGGACGAGCGCGCCACAGGCCGATTCGCTGCGCATGGCCTACACACGCCCGTTCTGCCGCCTCTATCTCCTGCTTACCGGCGTGCACGGTTTGTTCATCTTCGCGAGCATGGGGATGATCGGCTGGTCGCTGGGCGACTCGCTGCGGCGGCGCTTCGGTGTGCGCCTTCCGGCGCCAATCACCTTCGGCGGCGTCTACTGGCACGCCGCCACCGTGATCTCACTGATCCTTTACCCGTTGCTGTACCTGATCCGTTAGCTGTTGAAGTCAGGCGCGGTCCGTCCAACCACGCGGGCCGGCGCCTCATCCAAAGGGAGCCGTTCAATGAGCCGAAACCATCTCCGATCCCCGTGCTGTGAGGACGACCGCAAGGCTTCCGGTCGATGCGCACCGCGGCGCGTCGCTCTTCTCGCGGTCGGCTGTGGTGTGATGATCGTCGCGCTGAATGCATGTCTCAACGATTCGCAGTCGATCGCGCTGTTGGACTCGAGCAGCATCACGGCCCCGGGCTCACGCGGGTACGCGCTGTATCAGGCAAACTGTGCCGCGTGCCACGGCGCCTCCGGCAGGGGCAACGGCGTCGCCGCAATCGCCCTCAAAATCCGGCCTCGCGATTTCTGGAACGAGCCGTTCCGCTATGTATCGACGATGGACGGCATCCCGACCAGCGACGATCTGGCCCAGACCATCAGATCCGGCAGGCTGCTCGGCGAGATGCCCGCGAGTCCGTGGCTCTCCGACGAAGATGTTCGCGCCCTGGCCGAGTACGTGCTGGAGTTCAATCGCCTGGGATGGGTCGAGAGGCTCTCCGGCGACGAGTCGATGTCGGCCGCGGATGTCGAGGAGATTGCCTCCGACCGCGTCACGCCGTTGGAGCCGATCGTCGTCTCGATGCCGAGCCCGGACTTTCGGCCCAGTTCGGAGGTTGGGCGCAGCTTGTATGTCCAGGCGTGCGCGTCATGCCACGGCCCGAGCGGGAGGGGCAATGGGCTGAACATGCCGCTGGACGACCGTGGCCGACAGGTCACGGTCCGCGATCTGACGAGCGACCCGATTCGCGGCGGCGCGAGCCCGACCGAGTTGTTCAAGCGCATCCGCTGCGGTGTGCCAGGCACGCCGATGCCCGCGCAACCGGCGCTCACAGATGACCAGGTCTGGCAGCTCGTGTTCTACACGCGCCAGCTCATGGGACGGCCGCTTGGTCAGACCAACCCGTGAGTCGTCTTCCTCACGTCTGAGTGCACGCACACGAAAGGAGCACACGAATGTTGAGCATCACACAGTTACTCGCCCTGCTTACGACCGCGCTACTTGCCGCGGCGCACGCAACGCAGCCGAAGACCAACGACGGCTACACGCCCACAACCGTTTCCAACGGAGGAACAATCGTCGGTGCTGTCACGTACGACGGCCCGACGCCGGAGAGGCGACCCATCGAGGTGGCAACCAAAGAGGAGGTGTGTCACAAGGACCCGATCTACAGCGAGACGCTGGTTGTCTCCGAGGACAACGGGCTCCGGTGGGCCGTCATTTCGATCGCGGAGATCAACACCGGCAAGCCGTTCCCCGACCCGGAGAACCCGGACACTCGGCCGACGCTCGACCAGAAGGGCTGCACTTTCACCCCGCACGTCGTGGTTGTGCCCAGGCAGCATCCGCTGACAATCCTGAACAGCGACGGCGTGCTCCACAACGTGCACACCTGGTCCCGAAGGAACAGGGCCAAGAACGTCGCCATGCCCGGCATGATCGAGGAAATGAAGCTGAAGTTCCGGCGGACGGAGACGATCCGTGTGACGTGCGACATTCATCCGTGGATGGAGGCGTGGATCGTTATCACCGACCATCCGTACAACGCCGTGACCGATGAGAACGGCGCGTTCAAGCTCACCGACGTACCGCCGGGCACGTACATGCTTCGCATGTGGCACGAGTCATTCGGCCCCATGGAGAAGGAAATCACGGTTCGCAGCAATGAAGAGACGCGCGTCGAATTCGCGCTTTCCAAGGCGGATCGTCTCAAGGAGGGCAATAAGAATGGACAGTAAGCGAACACACACATTGATCGTCGTCGCGGCACTGGCAGCCGTGGTAAGCGGCGCCGCGGCTCAGGAGGCGCCCAAGGCCCCCGTCTCCCGCGCCGAGTACGAGAAGCTGAGGCGAGAGGTCGATGATCTCAAAGCGCAGCTGGCTACGCGCCCAACGATCCAACCGGATCAGGGTGTGCAGCCGACGCGCGACGCACTGGAGGAAACCCGCATGCGCCTCGACGCCCTGGAGAGTCTCACCGCGGATTTCAAGACCAGCGACAGCGGCTTTCTTATGGCCGGATTCGCGTCCGCGGGATACACGGATTCCGAGGACGAGAACTCGACGTTCTCAGCCGGATTCTCTCCTGTGTTCTTGTGGCAGTTCAACGATCGGCTTCTGTTCGAGGCCGAACTCGAGTTCGGGCTCGAAAGCGTTGACGGCGAAGGAGAAACGGAAGTTGAACTCGAGTACGCCAACGGCTCGTACCTCCTGAACGACTACATCACCGTTGGCGCGGGCAAGTTCCTCACGCCGTTCGGGATGTTCGGCGAACGGTTGCACCCCACCTGGATCAACAAGCTGCCCAACATGCCCTTCCCCTACATGCACCACGGGGGGATCGCGCCCATGACAAGCCTCGGCGCGTTTGTCCGCGGCGGGATCCCGCTCGGCGAAGCGAAGGGAAACTACTCGTTGTATATCTCAAACGGGCCCAGCCTCGAGACAGAGGGGCACCACCCCGGAACACTGAGTTTCGAGAACTTCGACGACGCGAACGACAACAAGGCGTTGGGTGGGCGCATCGGCTTCCTGCCGATCAGCAGTCTCGAACTCGGCTACTCGTTCCAGTTCGCCGACGTGGACGCGAGTACGTTCGATCAGGACGTCGACTCATTCATCCAGGGTTTCGACGTGAGCTACGTGCGGGAGTACGACGCGATCAGGGGCGTGATCGATGTGCGCTTCGAGTGGGTGTTCTCAGACGTTGATGATGCCGTGTTCTTCGACGAAGACCACGGCGAGTTCTTCACCTTCGACAACACGCGCCACGGCGGCTACGCCCAACTTGCCTACAGACCCACACAGGTCGACATCGACTTTGTGAAGAACCTTGAAGTTGTCGGCCGGTATGACTGGCTCGACGTCGGGAGCGGAGTGCCCGACGACGACAAGGAGCGCTGGGCGATCGGCCTCAACTACTGGCTTACCAACAGCAGTGTCATCAAGCTGTCGTATCAACAGACCGACGTTGACAACCAGGACGAGACCGGCGCCTTCCTGGCGCAGTTCGCCATAGGATTCTGAAAGGACCATGCACCATGCGACGAAGAACAATAATCCGCAGAGCGTCGGTTGGCTTATTCGCGACGGCACTCGCTTTAGGCATCATCGTCGGGTGCGGCATGAATGAGACCAGCGCCGCGCTTGGGCCCGAACCGGCATCGCTTGGCGTGCTCTCCGCCCGGGAGTCGAACGAGGCCGTCACCGGTGGGGCTCAACTGTGGGCGCAGAACTGCAATCGCTGCCACAACTACCGAGCGCCGGCGTCGCTGAGCGACCAGCAGTGGAAGATCGTTCTCCACCACATGCGCGTTCGGGCGAACCTGACGGCCAAGGAGCATCGGGAGATTCTCCGGTTCCTTCAGGCCGCGAACTAGCCCGGCCTTCCAGGGGCCTCCGGGCAACTCGCCGCGCGTGTGCTGCGGGGCGCGGCGGGCAACCGGATGCCTCGGAAGGGTCCATTGTTCCAGGATCGAGCGAGCGGGATGAACCATGACCGGATCACGCGACACAATCTCCGACGCAGCGACACGCCGACCACTGCCCCGTTCGTTGATCGTCGGATCGACCATCGCAGTCTTTGTGGTGAATCTTCTCATTCTGGGATACGCGTTGTACATCCACGTTCCCACCCCGAACGGGTCGAAAATGATCTCACCCACGGCCATCAGCGGTGGCAAGGATTCACGTACCGGCTCTTCGCGCACGGCTTCGAGCGGTATCGTCTCGATCCGTAGCGGCATGACAGATTCTGGATTGATGGAGAGTTCCGCCGACGATGATGAGGACGGCGACTGGTTCTACGAGCCCGTCAAGGTCGTCAATGAACTCGATCTGCCCAGCCTGGAAGAAGCCCGGCCTCGGTACATCCAACAATGCGCGGCCTGTCACGGGGTCGAGGGGCGCGGGAACGGGCCGGCCGCCGATCTGCTCGTGCCCCCCCCGAGGGACTTCGTCGGAAGCGTCTTCCGCTATGCCACGTCGGGGTCCGACCGCGAGCACATCATCAGCGATCTCGAACGAATCATCACGCAGGGCGTGCCCCGAAGCGCGATGCCCGGCTTCGGAGGTGTGCTGCCGGAGCGACAGATCGCGGGCCTTGCCCGCTATGTGTTCGATATCCGCGAGCGCGGCGACGACCTCGCACGCCCGGATGATCCCGTCGATGTCGGCGCTCGCCCGCCCATCACGCCCGAACTCGTCGCCCGGGGCAAGGTGCTGTACACCAATCTGGCGTGCAACAGTTGTCACGGCGATTCGGGGCGAGGCGACGGCATGAACGCGATGGCGCTCGTCGATTTCCAGGGCCGCCCCGTTCGTCCCGCCGATTTCACGACGGGGTTGTTCAAGGCCGGCCAGGCTCCTGAGGATCTGTGCAGAACCGTCCTCAGGGGCGTCCCCGGCACACCGATGGTCGCCTACGAGGCCATCCTCACCCAGGACAACGATGACGATACCGTCAACACGCTCGATGCGTGGGCGGTGGTGGCGTACATCCGATCGTTTGCGCCACATCCGAGCCCGACGGGAGCGGCTTCTGGAGCGGTGTTGAACGCCGTTCCGGCCCCCGACGAGGCGATGCTGAGCGATCCGTCGCACGTGGCGTGGCTCGGCATCGAACCAACCATCGTCACCATGAAGCCCGTGCAGCAGCGCCCCGAGGAGACGACCTGCGTGCGGATCCGCGTGGTTCGAACCGCAGATCGTATCGCGATTTGCCTGGACTGGCACGACCGGACGCCGGATGTCATGCCCCAGAGCGAGCTCTACGCCGACGCCGTCTCTGTCATGTTTGGTCTGGGTGACGGGGTTCCCGCGCTGCCGATCGGTCTGGGCTCGGGCGCGGCGTACCAGGGTGACCCGGTGAACATCTGGCACTGGCGCGCGGATCGACAGTATGAAGCGACGGTCGGACAGCAGCGCCAAAATAAAGCGACGAACGATTCAACGGGCAACACGTGGTATCTCTTCGTGCCGGGCCCCGACGCGCGGGTTCCACGGACCGATCGCGCGGACGGCTCGCCCGGGAGCGGTGTCGATCCCACAGACCAGCCGCGCCCAGCCACCCGTGCCGTGCTCGAGGCGAACGCAAACGACGCCGGCCACGTCCTGCCCCAGCCCGCCGACGGTCAGGCCACGACAAGCACCGCGGCGTGGTCGAACGGCCTATGGCGCGTGGTCATGGTCAGGCCCAGGGCCACGAACGATGGCGCAGACGTGCAGTTCGATTCGAGCCGCCGCATTCCCCTCTCGGTGGCGATCTGGAACGGCTCCAAGGGAGACCACGACGGCGTCAAACTCGTCTCAGGCTGGCACTGGATTACGTTCGATGGGTGATCTTCGTTTCGAATCACCGACCCGCGCATCGAACAGCCGAACCGTTCCGCGAGTGGGAGGTCAGCGTTTTATGGAACCTTGTCAAACCCAAACGAATAAGATGCCGTTTGGTTTGTCCCCTACTCGACACCTGCTGCCGCGCGATGTGCGAGTTGGGCGACGGCATTGTGCAGGAGTCCTGAGCATGAGCACTCGTCAGGCCTGGCATTTGACACGCTGGGGCCGCGCGTGCCTGTTTCTGGGAAGCATCAGGCTGGCGGTGCCGGTGCTGACGATCATCTCGGGCATTCTCGTGTGGGGGACGTGGATCGAGTCGACGGCGTCGGGCAAGGTGGCGCGGGCGGTGGTGTACGGCTCGTGGTGGTTCATCGCGCTGATGGGGCTGGTGTGCGTAATTCTGGTGGCTGCGGTCATCACGCGCTACCCCTGGAAGCGAAGGCACACGGGGTTCATCATCGTGCACGCGAGTCTGATCACGCTGATCTTCGGCGGGTTCTGGTCGCTGTTCGAGCGCGTCGAGGGCCGGCTCATTCTCCCCGAGGGCGGCGCCAGCAGCGTGCTGGAGCTCGAGCAGGAGCGCATCGGGGTTTTCGGCCATGTCGACGGGCAATACAAGCTGCTCGGGTCCGTCCCGATCGGGCCGGCGTCCGGCACGCTGCACATTGAGGATGTCACGCTGCGCGTGGTCGGGTTCTGGGTCAACACGCGCGAGGAGCGAGTGATCGTCAACGATGGAGTCGATGAGTTTCACGCGGTGCAGGTTGTGTTCGATCCCGATGAGCCGAACGGGATGTGGGTTGGGCAGGGATTCGAGGAGCGGGCGGGGTTGGCGATGGGCGGATTCCAGGTGCGGATCGTGCCGGTGGGCGAGTCGTTCACGCCGGCGGAGTCGGCGGCGTCGGATTCGGGCGGGGACGGCGACTACGCCTTTGTGCTCGATGGTCAGCGCTTCGGCGTGCCGGACGTCGGGCTGGAGGTCTTTGCCGGGTGGACGGTGCAGAGCGTGCGGTTCTTCAAGCACGCCAAGGTCACGCCCGAGGGGCTCGAAGAGGGATCCCCGGATCACGACAATCCGGCGCTGGAGGTCGTGCTGAGCGACGGGTCGGGCACACTGGAGCGGCACAGCGCGTTTGCGAACTTCCCCGGGGAGATTATCCGCCGGCCGATTCAGGGCGAGGGTGACTCGGGCGCCACGCTGGACGCGCCGGCGAGACAGCGGCTCGTGTTCGAGTCGGTCGCGGGCCGGCTGCGAGTGACGCACGTCGCCGCCGACGGCACACTCAGTCAATACGATCAGGAGGGCGACCTGCCGTGGTCGTTCGAGTGCGGCGGTCGCGAGCTCACGGTGCTGCGGCACCTGGATCATGCGCGAGCGGTGAGACGGCTGGTCGAGGCGCCGCCCGCCGACAGCACCTTCCCGTCTGTGCTCGTCCGCGTCGATGGGGATCCGGGCCGTGAGATCCCGCTCATGTGGAAGAAGGACACGCCGATCGAGACGCCGCAGGGCACGCGAGTGCTGCGCTACGGGCCGGGGTCGTACCCGCTGCCGTTCACGCTGAGGCTGGACGATTTCCGCAAGCTTGACTATCCGGGCACGTTCAACGCGATGGCGTTCGAGTCGGACGTGACGGTGACGATCGCCGGGCGGGGTACCACGACGCTCAAGATCCATATGAATCACCCGTTCGTGCACGACGGATGGAAGGTGTATCAATCGGGATTCGTGGGCGACGACATCTCGATCTTCAGCGTGATGAAGGATCCCGGCCTGCCGCTCACCTACGCCGGGTGCATCGGGCTGTGCGTGGGGATTTTCCTGACGTTCTTCGGCGGCGGGCTGAGCTGGGGGCATCCGGGCATTCCGGCGCCATTCACACGAAGGAGACGAGTCGATGCGGCGCACGCTTATTCTGCTGTCGTTGCTGTTGCCGATGGGGACGGCCCAGGCCCAGACGTGGCGCGATCGGATCGCGTCGATGCCGATCCAGGACGGTGGGCGGACGATGCCCCTGGACACATTCGCGAAGAGCATCGCCGTCCAGCTCACGGGCCGCTCGAAGTGGTCTCAGAAGCGCGGCCCTGAGGCGTTCGCCGGTCGCCACCGCGTCGAGTTGATCTGTGATCTGCTGTTTCGGCCCGAGGCGATGAGCGATCGCCGGCTGATCGCGATCGAGAATCGACCGTTCAGGCGTCGGCTGGGGCTGGATGAAAGTCAGCGTTTCTTCACGCCGCACGAGTTGCTGCGCAACACCGCCCTGCAGGAGCTTTGGTTCGCGTTCGGCGAGGCGCAGCAGCGCGATCCGGAGGTTCGCGCGACTCCCGACCAGAAGAGGGCGCTGCAGGTGCGGGCGTCGCTGGAGATCGTGATGGGGTTCATGGTCGGGCGGCGGCTGGCGCTGGTTCCCCACCCGGCCGGCGGCGCGTATGTCGGGCTGGGCGCGCATGGCGCCGACCCCGGGGCCGAGGGCGCGCTGGAGGCGATGCGGGCGTTCGGGCGGGCGTACGTGTCTGGGGAACAACTCGACGCCGCCGCCGCCGATCTCCGGGCCGACATCGACGCCATCGCCACGCCCCACGCCGCCGTCGCCCGCGCCGTGCGCCTGGAGGTCTTCTACAACAATCATCGGCCCTGGCTCATGACGGCGGTGGCCTACGGCTTTGCGATCGTCGCCATGGGCCTGTCCACAGTGTTCCTGCGCAAGCTGTTGTTCATGGTCGGGATGGTCCTGATCGCGTGGGGCACGGTCGAGCAGATCATCGGGCTGAGCCTTCGCACCATCATTCTCGATCGGGCCCCGGTGAGCAACACCTACGAGGCGCTGCTGTGGATGGGCATGGTGTCGATCGGTGTGGCGGTTGTGGCGCAGTCGATCAACCGTCGCGGCTGGTACCTCATCGCCGGGACCATCGCCGCGGAGCTCGCCGTGCTCTTCGCCATGCTCGTGCCCCTGGCCGACCAGACCAATACGCTGCCGCCGGTGCTGCGCAGCAACTACTGGCTGATCGTTCACGTGCTGACGATCACGGGGAGCTACGGCGTGCTGGCCCTGGCCGCCGTGCTCGGGCACGTGTATCTGGTCCGGGAGATCCTGCTGCGCCGAACCCCGATCAGGACCGGCGCGCTCGCCCATCCCACGCTGGTGCAGACCTACCGCGCGATACAGATCGGCGTGCTGATGCTGACCGCGGGGACGATTCTCGGCGGCGTCTGGGCCGCGGACTCGTGGGGACGCTTCTGGGGCTGGGATCCGAAGGAAACCTGGGCCCTGATCAGCATCGTCGTGTATTTCACCATGCTGCACGCCCGCCACATCGGGTGGCTGAGAGACTTCGGGCTCGCGGTCGCCGCCATCGTTGGTTTCATGTCGATCGTGTGGACGTTCTACGGCGTGAACTACGTGATGGCGGCGGGGCTGCACAGCTACGGGTTCGGCTCGGGCGGCGAGGTCTGGGTCGCGCTGTGGGCCGCCGTCGAGATCGCGTTCCTGGGCCTGTGCAAGTGGCGACAGATGGCGCTGCGCCGCATGGGATCCGATAGCGGGCCGCCCGGACCGACCGCCTCTCTGCAGGCCCAGTCCTGACCGGGACCGTCTTCACGCGGCTGTGCACGGGCCTTTGGCGCCGGGCGTGCGTCGGTGCCAGTGCCGTACCTGATCAAGGTGCAGCAGCAATTGGCGGCTGCGGGGTCGATTTCGTCGCAGCGTGAGCTCGGGGGCGCATGATGTTCATTCAACCAGGGCTGGCGTCGTTTGTGATGGCGATCATGCGCTCCAGGGCGGTCCTGGCGTCGCGGACGAGATCGGCCTGATCGGTCGGATCGAGGCGGTCTCGGAGCATCGTGGTCTCGTCGACCGTATCACCGGGCTGGACGAGGTTGATATCCGGCGGGGTGCCCCGGCGGAGCAGATCGAGGATTCCGGCCAGGTGCGGGGGGTCGTTTCGGCTCATGGCGGCGCAGCCGCACCCTGCGAAGGAGAGGCCGGGCAGCGCTGCCAAGTGCCTGACCGCGATGCCTCGGGCCCGGGCCTGTTCAGCGAGGTTGCGGACGAAATTGCCCTCGGTGCCGATGGCGAACGATTCTCCGGGCGCGGCGGCCATGACTGTGTCCCAGAGATAGCGTGTGCTCCCCGAGCCGTCGGCTGATTCGACGGTCGGGCGGCGACACTCGGGGTGGACGAGGACGATCCGTCCGTGGTTTCTATGTCGCTGGACCATCTCGGCCGTGAAGAGTGTGTGAACGCTGCAGCTGGAGTTCCAGAGGATGATCCGGGCATGATCGAGGGCGTCGAGTGAACCGGGGAGAGAGTCGTCAATAACGATGGAGCCCGAGCCCGGGTCGGGGAGCAGGTACAACTCGTCTTGGGGGAGCTGGAGTTTCGCGGCGGCGTTTCGGCCGAGGTGCTGGTCGGGGACGAACAAGACGCGGCGTTTGCGTGCGAGGACGTTTGCGAGGACGTAGTGGGCGTTGGCGCTGGTGCAGGCAGCACCGCCGGAGCGGCCGGCGATGGCCTTGATGCGACCGGACGTGTTCATGTACGCGACCACTGCGAGATCGTCGCCGTAGCGCTCGATGAGCTGGTCGGCGACGGGGAGCACCATGTGCTCCTTGGCGAGCATTTCCATGGTGCAGCCAGCCTTTGGATTGGTGATCCAGACGCTCTGGTCGTGGTGCGCGAGTATGGCGACGGCCTCGGCCATGAAGTGGACGGCGGACTGGACGATGACGGTCTTCTCGGGGTTCTCGTTCGCCTGCAGTGCGAGTTGGTAGCTGTCGGCGACGAGCCCTCCGTAGCGCTCGACGAGCTTGACGATGGCGCCACCCATGTAGAAATGAGCGAGCAGGAGCAGCGACGGGCCGAAGTGCTGCAGGGCGGGCTGGACGTAGCCGTCAAGCCACGGCAGGACGGTGCCGGGGGTTCGGTCGGGCAGGGCGAGGTACTGCTCGGCGTAGGGCTTGAGCTCGTCCTGGTACCAGTCGAGTGGGAGGTCGGTCTGGCAGATGGGCAGGTCAGGGATGAGTGTGATGCGTGCGCGGGAGTTGTGGGTGGTGGGCATTTCGGATCTCAGCGCGTCCGGGCGGTGGCGGTTGCCCGGAGGCATAATACGGATAAAGTTATCCTCTTTTACGATAGGGTGACCTAGACTCAGTGTCGAGCCGCCCGGAGACGCATGATATGAGCGAAACAGAGAAAGACTGGCAGCTGCGGCGTATCGGCGTGATCGGGGCGGGGGCAATGGGGTCGAGCCTGGCGTCTTTCGTGGGGGGCAGCCTGCCCGTCGTGATGGTCTGCCGCGACGGGAACCGCGCCGCGGAGATCCTGTGCAACGGTGTCCGGACGCACGGGGCGATCGAGTCTGAGGCGGAGCCGATCGTGGTTCGGCGGGTGTCGGACCTGGCGCGCGTGGGCGGGGTGAGCGCACTGTTCGTGGCGACGAAGACCACGGCGATCCCGGAGGTCGCCAAGGAGCTGCGCCCGCTATTGGGTCACATCGCCGACCAGCCCGGCGGGCTGTACGTGGTGAGTTATCAGAATGGGATCGAGCCGGGGCGGTATCTGATGGACCTGCTCGGCGACCAACGCGTGCTGCGGATGGTTCTGTCGCTTGGGGCGCGGATGGAGGCTGACCGACGGAGCGTGAAAATCACCTTCAATAGCCCTCCGCACGCGATCGGGGCCCCAGGGCCGGGCAACGCGGAGGCGTCGCGGCAGATCGCGTCGGTGCTGACCGAGGCGGGGCTCGGCACGCAATACGACGAGCAGATCGAGCTTCGCGTGTGGGAGAAAGCTGTGATCAATGCGGCGGCGAACCCGGTGGCGGCGCTGGTCAACTCGTCGGTCGGCGAGCTGTACCGCTCACCGGCACGATCGATCGTGGATCGGCTTCTGGAGGAGGGCGCGGCGGTGGCGCGGACGGAGGGGATGGCGCTGGACGAGTCGTACCTGGTGCGGGCGCATCGGGCCATGGAGTCGGCTTACGATCACATTCCCAGCATGGTCGAGGACGTGCGGGCCGGACGAGAGAGCGAGATCGGGCAGTTGAATCAACAGATTATCAAGCACGCACGTCGTGTGGGTGTGCCGGTGCCCACGCACGAGATCGTGGACGCGCTGATCGAAACCTTCGACTGGAAGGTGTACCACAAGAGCGAGGACTTGTCGGGATGAGTGTGATTGGAGGACCCGTATGAACGGAAAGCTCGCCGCGACGAAGGATCGAGCGCCGACGGAGTCGCTGAAGACGTTGCGCTCGATGGTGGGCCACACGCCGATGATCGAGCTGCGGTGTGTGCTTTGCGGCCAGCCGGTGCGTGTGTTCGCGAAGAACGAGCAGCGGAACATGACCGGGAGCATGAAGGACCGCATGGTGCTCTGGATTCTGCGGCGCGTGCGCGTGCGCGTGTGCGTGTCGTGCGCTGGGAGCGGCCGAGGGGAGGATGGGGATTGACCTTCCCCCACGTTTTGTACCAGTGTCTATGTTAGCGTCTGGGCGTGTTCCCTGTCCGGTTGAGGGCCCTTCTCGAGCCGCGATGGCGGGTGTGGAGGGCAAGATGAGAGTAGCTCTTGTTATGTCCAGGGGTGTCCTGTAGCATGCCCCGGACCGACGATCGCCGCCGAGTCGGCGTGACATTTGAGGTATCTGGAGCGTGTGGATGTGTGGAA
>JADFGU010000224.1 GCA_022567535.1 Planctomycetota bacterium
GGCGATCAACTCCGGTGCTCCCGGCAAGCAGGGGCACGGCGAGGAGGTCAACACCGACGCCAAGGAGAAGTGGGATATCGAGTACCCGATCCTGCTGGACGAGGACGGGAAGGTCGGCAAGGCGTACGGGGCCAAGACGACGCCCCACATGTATGTGATCTCCTCCGAGGGCGTGCTCGTGTACAAGGGCGCCATCGACAACCGGAAAAAGGATTCGGGCGAGGAGAACTACGTGAAACAGGCGCTCGAGCATCATTTGGCGGGCGAGACCATCGAGACGCCTAAGACCAAGGCCTACGGGTGCGCCGTGAAATACGCCAACTGAGCGGGGGATCCAGCACGTTCTCGAAGCCCGGGGGCGAGTTCCCCGGGCTTTTTTTTCACGTTGGCGGAATCCTGGTGAGCGAGCGAGCGATCTGGGTCGAATAATAGAGGCGAGACGGGTCGTGCCCGCGGCGCGGGACCGCCCGATCCGAGACCCGCCCAGGCGCCCATCGTAAGGCCAACCATGTTCGACCTCCTGCTTGTGATCTTCGGCTTCGGGATGATCATCTTCGTCCATGAGCTCGGGCACTTTCTGGCGGCTCGGTGGGCGGGGATCCGGGTGCTGGCCTTCGCGGTCGGTTTCGGGCCGGCGGTGGTGTCGTGGCGCAAGGGCATGGGGATGCGGCGCGGATCCAGCGAAGGGGAATTCGAGGCGCTTCTCACGCGGGCGCGCGGGCGCCGGGGCGAGTCCCGCGAAGCCGCTCGTTCGGCGCTCGCACAATTCAGCCACACGGAGTACCGGCTGAACGTGCTGCCGTTCGGCGGGTACGTGAAGATGCTCGGGCAGGAGGACCTGAGTCCGTCGGCCGTCAGCCCCGAGAAGGACAGCTACCAGAACTGCCCGGTGTGGAAGCGCTTGATCGTGATCTCGGCGGGAGTGGCGATGAATCTGGTGAGCGCAGCGGTGCTGTTCGTGGTCGTGTTCACAATGGGTCTGGAGACGGAGCCGGCCAAGATCGGCATCGTGCGGGCGGGCACGCCGGCAGCCGTCACCATGGCCGTGAACGCGCACGCCGCCGGTGTAGACGCGCCGGGACTCCAAGCGGGCGATGAGATTCTGACAATCAACGGCCGCAAGCCGAACTCGTTCAACGACCTGATCCTGGCGTCGGCGATGGGCAAACGAGGTCGGGCGGTCACACTGCGCGTGGAGCGATCGGGCGTGCCGATGCCGCTGGTTTTTCAGATCGTCCCCACAGAGTCTCGTATGACGGGGCTGCTGGAGTTGGGTGTGGGTCCGGCATTCACGACGCAGTTGTGGTCGATGCCCGAGGAAAAACGCGAAACGCCGCAGGGCCGTGCGCAGATCGAGGATTTCGCCCGGCTCATGCAACGGATCGGGCTGCCCGGGGTGGAGCCGGGTATGAGGTTGACCCACGTGAACGGCGAGGAGATCGAGCAGCTCGCCGAACTGTTGGAGGCGGTGCGCGAGTCGGAAGGGGTGCCGCTACAGCTTCGATTCGAGAGCGGTGCCCGCGTGGTGCACGGCGAGATCACGCCCATCGCCGAACTCGAGCTGGATATCGCCGTGATGCCCTCGGGCGAGCGGGTGCCGCACGACCATGTGCTCGGTCTCGCGGGCGTGATGACGGTCGCCCAGGCCGACCCGAAAAGCCGCGCCGCCAAGCAGGGGCTCGTCTCCGGCGACATCTTCGAGCGCGTCGGTAACGTCGAGTTTCCGAGCGTGCCGGCCGGGATGGCCGAGATCAGGGCGAATCGCGGGCGAGCGATGCGCGTGGCGGTGGCGCGACGCACCGGCCAGGGCAGCCCGGCCGAAACGGTGCAGCTCACGCCCAGTGTCTCGCGAAAGGGACAGATCGGGTTCGTCGCTCAGGACACCAACCTGCTCAGCACGCTGCTGTCGATGCCGGAGCGGACGCTGATCTCCGCGGCCGATGAGACGGAGCGCCTGTTCGAGCCCGCCGCCCTGCGCGTGATCGATCACCCCGGCATGACGATCCTGCGGGTGGGCAGCGAGAAGGTTGAAAACCTCGGCGACGTGCGTGAGGCGTTGGTAGCCGCATCGCTCGACGACTTCGAGGCGGGGGAGGTGACGGCCCACGTCGAGCTTGAGTTGCGGCTGCCGTTTGGCGAGCAGGGCGGAGATGTCATGACGAGATCGTGGGAGTTGAAGCGGGACGAGCTGGAGCGCCTGCACGCGCTGCGGTGGGGGAGCCCGCTTCCGGCCGGCGTCTTCCAGCTGGAACGGTTCATGCTCACGGGAGGCACGCCGATCGGCTCGCTGACAATGGGGCTTGCCGAGACGCGGCGGGTGATGCTCAGCACCTACACGACGTTTGCGCGCCTGTTCCAGGGAACCGTGAAGGTCGAGCACCTGAAGGGCCCGGTGGGGATCGCGCACATCGGGACGATGATCGCCGAAAAGGGCTGGGTGTGGCTCTTGTTCCTCGCAGCAATCGTGAGCGTGAACCTCGCGGTGATCAACTTCCTGCCGCTGCCGATCGTGGACGGCGGTCAGTTTATCTTCCTGGTCTTCGAGGGGATCCGGGGCAAGCCGGCACCGATCGCGCTGCAGAACGCCGCCGCCCTGGCGGGCATGGTCCTCATCGGCGCGGTGTTCATCATCGTCACGTTCAACGACATCGTGGGGCTGTTCGGCGGGTGAGCCGCTGTGGGCTGAATCCGAAGAGGTTGGAAGGGACGGTGGCGTGCTCGGCCTGGTTATTCTCCTGACGGTTGGGTTCGTGCTGTTCCATGCCGCGGTGATCTGGCTGACGGTGCGATCACTCCTTCGACCGCCGCGCCGCACCTATGCGTGGGCGGTGGCGCGCGGCCGACCGGGCGATCCGAGCGAGCTCGACACGCCCCGCGCGTTCCAGTCGTGGACATTCCAGAGCGGTGGGCGTGTGTTTCCGGTGTGGGACATCGCCGGCGAGGCGCCGAACGGGCCCGTGATCGTCTGCTCACACGGGTGGGCGGACTCTCGCCTGGGCCTCATGGGGCGATTGGATTCGTTGGCATCGGTCGCGTCGCGCGTGATCGCGTGGGACATGCCCGGCCACGGCGAGGCGCCGGGTATGTGTCGGCTGGGCACGTCCGAGGTGGACGATCTGCTCGCACTGGTGGCGCATCTTGATGATCCGGGGCGGATCGTGCTGTTCGGATGGTCGCTCGGCGCGGGGATGTCGATCGCGGCAGCGGCACGGGGAGCGCCGGTCGCCGGTGTGATCGCCGAGGCGCCCTACCGCCTCGCAATCACTCCCGCGCGCGCCGTGATCCGGGCCATGCGCATGCCCTACAGGCTCTCGCTCGTCCCCGCGTTCTGGATCATCGGCACCGTGATCGGCGTGGGGCCGGGCTGGAATCGCCGGCAGGGCGGGATGGGGTTTGATCGCGCGGCGTTGGCAGCCCGGCTGACCTGTCCGCTGCTCGTCCTCCAGGGTGAGCACGACGAGGTCTGCCCCATCGAGGACGGCGAGGCGATCGCGGCGGCCGCGGGCGAGCGCGGACGGCTGGCGCGCCTGGGAAACATCGGTCACAACGATGTCTGGGCGCCCGACCAGGCAGCCGCGACCGCTACGCACGTGCGGCTATTCATCCAGTCCCTCAGCATCGAGCCTGGTCCACACCGCACCGCATAACCGCCGCCCAACGAGACGCGACCGGAAGGGAGCGTGGATAGAGCCCACCCCTTCGGGTGCTTCATCAGTTCAATTCCACGTTCGTCCTTCTCTCCGCGCTTCGCCCGCC
>JADFGU010000225.1 GCA_022567535.1 Planctomycetota bacterium
CATCGGGGCGCAGCCGCGTCGCGCGGAGATACTCGATCGCGCGCGCGTCCACGTAGTGCCGCCCTGGGCCGACCAGGCGCGCGTGGTCCGCCGTGCCCCAGCCGAACGGCGCGAACGTGTCCAGCCCGAAGCCGGGCAGCGGCACGCCCTGCGGGTCGCTCAACGCAAACTGCGACCCGATCGTGACAAAGTACTTCCCCGATATGCCGGCGGTCGGCTCGCCCGCGACCGACACATTCGCCGCCCCGAGTCGGGGCCCGATCACGCCCGCAAATGGCGGGGCGTACACCTGCTCGGTTGCGGACCCCTGCGCGAACAGCTGTGGCGAGGGCACCGTTCCTTGGCCCCGGTGCGTCCACCACCGGAACCTGCCCACCGTGTTCGACCCCGCGCCGTCCCAGTACAAGATCGGACGCGCGATCAGGTCGCGCCCATCGTACCAGTTCCCCGGTCCGGGTTGAAACGCGGCGTACGGCCCATCGACGACATCGACCAGGAACTGCGTGAACACCACCTCCGCCGTCGCGCTCGCCATCGGCCCGATCGTGGCCAGGATCGCGATGTCGTTCTCGACCGTTCCGCCGAACATCATCTCCCCCGGGCGCAACTCGCGCTGCAGGCCTTCGCCGACCGGGCCAAGCCGCATCGCCGTCCCGCTGCGGACGTGCCGCGGCGCCACCTGCTGGTACGTCGTTGTCCGGCCGACCCAGTCCGGAATCATCCACGTCTTCTGGATCGCCTCGGCGAACCGGTTCGCCACAGAACGGTCCATGTGCGAATCGCCAACGAGCATCAGCCGTCGGCTGCCCGAGCCCTTTCGCCCGAGCAACCGATCGCGATGGCTCTCCTTCACACACGCTGTCAGCATCCATTGGGCCCGCTCGGGCGATCCCTGCGCCAGCACCGCCCGCGGACCAATCCCCACCAGCGCCGCGACCAGAGAGCCCCGCATCCATCGGAGCATGAACTGCCTTGAATCGCCGGTCGTCAAAGGGGGCCTCCCGTCTCGCTCGCGTCGATTCTACATCGATTCCACCCACATGCAAGCGGAAACACCGGATGATATGCCAGGATGCGCCGGATTCGCGCCGCTCAGGGCAGGGAAGATGTGCGTGCCCGTCCGGCCCGGCCTCGATGATCGGCACTGCGCCCCAATCCGCTGCAAGCCGAGACCGTTCGGGTCAGCGCCCACAGACCGATCAGGGCCAGCAGGGCGAGATTGGCGAACAGCAGAGGCGCAAAGACGGGTGCGCCGAAGACGAAGTTATCGAACATGCTGGCGGACGGTCCATGCAGGTTGGCGCGCGCGTGCAGCACAAACCCGATGATCGCGATCACTATCTCCGCGAGCATGACACCGGCACACCATTGAATGAACCGAAGACTCGGCTGCAGGAACGTGGCCGTCACGAGAAAACCAATGCCGATGGCCGCGAAGATCACCGCCAGCCACTCCCGCCAGTCGAAGAAACCGTTCTGGGCGTGATCAGCGAGACTGAGCCCGAAGTTGCCGACGAAGCCCCCGAGCGCAAGCAGCAGCACCCAGCGGGCCCAGTCTTCGCTGCTCGCGTCGGTGGTCCGGTTCAGGATGAGGAGCAGGCCGATGCCCGTGTACGCCAGCGGCGCCACGAACGGCGCCGTGTAGACCAGCGACTTTAGCGTCCGTGCCTCGAAGAAATGACTGTCCAGATGAAAGATCATCCCCGCAACGCCGACGAAGACAGCCGCCCAGCCGACGACGAGTCCGATCCGATGCCCGACACGCGGGCGCTGCGCCACCAGGCCCACGAGAAGCGCGACGGACGCGGCCAACGAAAAAACGAACGGAATCCACTCCGCCGCGTGCCGAAACGCGTTCATCGAGTGTGCCATGTAGATGTCGAGGGCCAGGAACGCCAGGTTCGCCAGTGCGAAGAGCTCGACGATCAGACGCAGGTCGCCGAGCCGTTTACCCAGCTTCATGCTGCGCCCTGATTTCCTCGGCCATCTTCATCAACTCCGTCGTCTTGAGCAGCAGTTCGTAGTTGCCATGCCACTGGACAAAGTCGGCCCCGCCCATGAAAGCGCCGTGCTTGGCGGTCCGCCCATAGTAGTGCCACAGATCAAAGTAGACGAACTCGATCGGCTCGTCGAACGGCTCTGGTGTCAGCAAGCCGTCGTCGCGCAGCCCCTGCATTATCTCCGCCACGACGCGGATCTTCGCGTTGGTGTCGGCCACGACCTGCTCGGCCTCGCGGTAGAACGTGTCGATCGGTGTCTGCGCGTGGCACTTCATGCAGACCTCCTTCATCTCGGTCTGCCCTCGCTGGAATGCCGGCCGTTTGTCGGAGATGGCTGCGAACAGCCAGTAGCTGAGCCGCTCGGTCGTGTCGTGAGTCACCTTGAGCCCGTCCAGGCCGCTCATGTGGCACGTCGCGCAGGTCGGAACAGACATGTCCCTTGAGGTCAGCCGCTTGGGATCGGCGCTCAGGTTCATGGAATGCTGCAGGTGGTTGTACAACACGCCATGTTTCGACTCATGGTAGATCTCAAGTTGCGCGTGATCGGGCCCCATGTGACACTGCCCGCACGTTTCGGGCCGGCGCGCGAGGCTGACCGACGCGATATGTCGCGCATGGCACGCCGTGCACGAGCCGATGGAGCCGTCGAGATTGGGCTTACCAATGTCGTGGCACTCGATGCAGCCCTTGGTGATCGCCGACTGGCCTTCCAGTAGTGCGAGCGCGTTGGCGGGACGATCGACCCAGCCCTCGTGGTATTTCTCACCGAACGCGATCTGCTCGACTGTAAAGTCCTGCGAGCCTCTGACCGCGGCCCATGCGGGCGCCGCGTGCCGACTGCGCAGGTACTGCTGGTACTCGGTCGTGTGACAGCTCTTGCAGTTGGCCGCGGTCAGCTGACCGGCGATCAAGAAGCCGCTGTGAGCGATCTCGGTCTGTCCCTCGACGGCCTGGTGACAGTCGAGGCAACTGACGCCCTTGGCCGCATGCACGCTCATCTCGTACTGGTGCACGACGGCGGCGGTCTCCTGCCGGTGACACTCGGCGCACTTGCCCGTCGCGCGCACGAACGAGGCGTTCGGCTGGCCCGCGAGGAACGGCGGGCCGAGAGAGGGGTTGCCGATGCCCGGTCGTCGAGCGTTGAGCATGAAGGCCGCGACGATGAGTGCGGAGCCGATCACGACGGAGATAAAGACGGCTTTGAACGGAATTTTCTTTCTCCTGTGATCGGGGCCGGCCATTCTAGCGCCCGCGGCGCTTCGCCGCGCGTGCCGGGAACAACCACCCATCAACCCCGGCACGGGTCTCGTCGACAGACAAATAGACTCTGGGGCCCAACGACAAGAATCCGCCCTGGGGTGCCGCTGCAGACTTTACTTGCTCCGCCCGCCACCACGCGCGCCTCGGTTCCACGACAGGAGAGCACACAACAACCCTCCGGCGGTACCCGCCCGAGCATCACCCGAATCGATCGTCTCTATCGGAGCACCCGTGAGATCTCCGCCTCGGTCGTGATCCCCGCCGCCAGCTTCTCGACCGCGTCCTCGCGCATCGAGCGGAAACCCGATCGCCGCGCCGCCGCGTACAGCGTGGCCGAGTCCGCCTTCTGCGCCGTCAGACGCCGGAGTTCGTCCGTCATCGACATGATCTCGTACACCCCCACACGCCCCTTGAACCCCGTCCCGTGGCAGGTTTCGCAGCGATCCCCGTCCTCCCCGCGGCCGCTGCCGGCGCACGGCACG
>JADFGU010000226.1 GCA_022567535.1 Planctomycetota bacterium
GCGTTTGTGGAGTGACGGGGCATTGACCCCGTCACTCCCGTTCTCTAATGGTCCTAAATGCCCTCTGAGCACGCGATCGACCCGGTGGAGCTGGCGGCGGCGCTGATCCGTTGTCCCAGCGTGACGCCCGGCGACGGCGGCGCGCTGGGCGTGGTGCAGGCGGCGGTCGAGCCGCTCGGCTTCGCCTGCCACCGGCTCACGTTCTCCGAGCCCGGCACCCCCGACGTCGACAACCTGTACGCCCGCGTCGGCGGCGCGGCGCCCAACTTCTGCTTCGCCGGCCACACCGACGTGGTGCCGGTGGGCGACGGAGCGGCGTGGACCCACGATCCGTTCGGCGCCGAGCTGGTCGATGGCGTGCTGTACGGCCGCGGGGCGGCCGACATGAAGTCGGCGATCGCCAGTTTCATCTCGGCGGCGGCGCGCTTCCTCGAGGCGCGGGGCGAGCGCTTCGGCGGCTCGATCAGCCTGCTGATCACCGGCGACGAGGAAGGGCCCGCGATCAACGGCACGCGCAAGGTGCTCGAGTGGATGGCCGCGAACGGCGAGACCATCGACGGCTGCGTGGTGGGCGAGCCGACCAACCCCGGGCGGCTTGGCGAGATGGTCAAGATCGGCCGCCGCGGCTCGCTCACGGGCCGGCTCACGGTCCACGGAGTGCAGGGCCACACCGGGTATCCGCACCTCGCCGACAACCCCGTGCCGCGTCTCGTGCGCACCCTCGCCGCCCTGCTCGAGAGACGGCTCGACGAAGGCAGCGAGCATTTCGAGCGCTCGAACCTCGAGGTGACGACGGTCGATGTCGGCAACCCCGTGGAGAACGTGATTCCCGCGCGGGCGAGCGCGGCCTTCAACATCCGCTTCAACGACAGCCACACGGGCGACGGCCTGGAGGCGTGGCTGCGGGCGTGCTGCGCCGAGCACGCCGGGGCGCACGATCTCGACGTCAGGGTCTCGGGCGAGGCGTTCCTCACGCCGCCGGGCGAGCTCAGCGAGCTTGTCTGCGGCGCGATCGAGCGCGTGCTCGGCGCGCGGCCCGTGCTCGGCACCGCCGGGGGCACGTCGGATGCGCGCTTCATCAAGGACGCCTGCCCGGTCGTCGAGTTCGGCCTTGTCGGCCAGACGATGCACGGCATCGACGAGCGCGTCGCGGTCGCCGACGTGCGCGCGCTGGCCGACGTCTACGCCGCCGTGCTCGACGCGTACTTTCCCAACTGATGCCAAGCCGGCCCAACTGATGCCAAGCCGGCGCGACGTCGTCGCGGCGCTCTATGGGGCGTGGCGCCTGATGCGCTTCGATAGCGGCGGGATGGCGTGGTTCGACGTCTCGATCGCCGGGTTCTGGCGATCGTTCTTCGCCGCCATCCTGGTGGCCCCGTTCTATGCCATCGTCGTCGCCCTCGAGCTCGCCGAGCGGGTCGAGCCCTACGACCTGGGTTGGGCGATCGTCGTGTCGATCGTTGCGTACGCGGCGGGCTGGGCGGTGTTCCCGATCGTCGCCATCTTCATCACCCGGCTGTTGAGGCTGTCGCAGGGCTACGTGCCGTTCATCATCGCATACAACTGGGCGGGCGTGCCGCAAACGCTGGTGTACTTCCCGGCCATCATGATCGGCGCGGCCCACCTGGCGCCCCCGGCGCTGGCCGAGCTGCTCGTGGTCGCGGCGTTCGTGTACATCATGGTCTATCAGTGGTTCGTCACCCGCACCGCGCTCGAGACGACGGGGCTCACCGCCGCCGGCATCGTCATCGTGCAGGTGCTGGTCGACGCTCTGATCCAGCGCGGGGCGAGCAGCCTGATCTGACCGCGATCGGGCGCGCCCGCCGCCGCCCGCCGGTCACTCGCGGAGCGCCGTGACGATGTCGCGCGCGGCGGTGGCGAGGAGCCGCGAATCGGACTGCACGGTCACGAAGCGGAAGCCCTTTGCGATCATCTCGCGGGCGTACGCCGTGGTGGCGTTGTGGATGCCGGGGACCACGCCGTTCCGCCGCGCCGCGTCGAGCACCTTGTCGATGGCCTCGACGACCGCCGGCTCGGTATGGTCGAACTGCGGCGGAAAGCCCAGCGACAGGCCGAGATCGACCGGGCCGATGTAAACCGAATCGAGCCCCGGCACGGTGACGATGTCGTCGATGTTCGCGACCGCCTCGGCGGTCTCGATCTGGGCGATCGCGAGCACCGTGTCGTTGGCGTGCAGCATGTAGTCCGCGCCGGCGTAGAGCTGGGCGCGCAGCGGGCCCGAGCTGCGGAAGCCGTCGGGCGGGTAGCGGCACGCGCCGACGAACGATTCGGCGTGCGCGCGGGTGTTGACCATCGGGCAGATCACCCCGTAGGCGCCGGCGTCGAGCATTTTCATGATGATCGCCGGGTCGAGCCACGGCACCCGCGCGAGCGGCACCACCGGCGTCGTCGAGATCGCCTGCAGCATCGTCACCGCGACCTGGTAACCGATCACGCCGTGCTGCAGGTCGATGGTCAGCGAGTCCCAGCCCTGGTGCGCCATGGTCTCGGCGGCGAACGCGCTGGGTATCGTCAGCCAGCCGTTGACGGCCGCGCCGTCGCCCTGCCAGATCGACTCGAGCGTGCCGGCATACATGAGTGCGTGTTCTGAGGTCTCTTCGGGCGTGACGTAGGTACCGGCAACGTCGATCTCCGGTGTGAACACCTCTGGTGTCTGACCTCTCTCCAGCTCAGTAGCGATCGATTGAGCAGCGAACTCGCCGACGTCGTAGCCAATCTGGCGAATGATCGCGCCGTGATCACGGACCAACCATTCCTCACACACTTTCTCAGCTCTGAGCACCGTGTCGGCGATCGTGCGCGCCTTGACCGGCTTTCCCGTGGGCGGACCGAACATGCCGTCGCCGTTGTGGTGCATCGGCGACACGATCCGGTGCGAAGAGTAGTACTGACCGGTTTCATCGTCCCCGGTCCAGATCACATCTTCGCCAAGCAATCGGCGATCGGGAAACTGATGGAGCGTTGCCTTCGTTGCGGTGATGACGGGGTCGATCCCTCGGGTCAGTCCCATCGACGTTCTGACGATGTTGTCGCTGGAGTAGTAGTCCCGGATCCGGGAGATCCCGCGCTCTTCCCAGATGCGCATCGTGCACTTCAGGATGTAGTCCGGAATGGACGAGTATTCGGCATCAAAGTCTTTCAATGTGTCCGTCCAAGTGTTTGTGGTGTCGAGGGTTCGTGCCGTTGGTGGCGAGAAAGCGCAGCGTGCGCCGGCTCATGAAATCTGGGCATACGTGCGCGCGAAGAGGTCGACGCCCATCTGGGGCTCTGGAACCGTGCCGGGAGGCCCGAGGTCGCCGGAATCGTGCTGACTCACCGGCATGGCGACCATATAGGAGGAGCCGGCCGGCTCCAAGCGGAGACCGGCGGCGAGATCGTCTGTCATACGGACGAGCGGGCGCCGATAGAGCGGGAACTCGACGGCGTGCGTGTGGGAAGACCTGTGGAAGACGGGGAGACGATCGACCTTGGCGGCGCCACGCTGGAGCTCGTCCACACGCCGGGCCACACAATGGGGAGCCTGTGCGTCTACTACCGTGAGCAGGGCATCCTCTTCGCGGGCGACACGGTCCTGGGCAACGGCACCACGTCGATAAGCCCGGACCACGGTGACATGGCGCTGTACATAGAGTCGCTGGGACGGCTCGCCGGCTATGACACAAAGCTCATCGCGCCGGGGCACGGCGCGGTCGTCGATCGGCCCAAAGACAAGA
>JADFGU010000227.1 GCA_022567535.1 Planctomycetota bacterium
GCACGGTGAACGGCACGTTCAGGCTCTTGCCCACGACCATGGGGAGCACGGCGATGAAGGCCAGGAAGGCCGCCCCCACGTACGTGATGCGCTCCATGACGCTTTCGAGGTATTCGGCAGTGCGCGGCCCGGGCCTCAAGCCCGGAATGAACGACCCGTGGTCGCGCAGCTGCTTGCTCATCTCCTCCGGGTTGAACTGCACGGTGATCCAGAAGTAGCTGAAGAAGTACACCATGCCGATGTAGAGGATGACGTACAGGTAGCTGCCGAAGCCGAGTTCGTCGCCGATCCAGCGTACAGCCTCGGTCCACCACGAGTTGGGAGCCGCGACCTGGAGCTGCGTTCCCATCGCGCTGAACATCACGGACGGGAAGATCATCAGGGACGAGGCGAAGATGATCGGCATCACCCCGCCGTGGTTCACACGCAGGGGGAGATAGCTTCTCTGACCGCCGTAGACCTTGCGCCCGCGCGTATGTTTCGCCTGCTGAATCAGAATCCGCCGTTGCGCGACGGTCATGAGGACAGAGCCGGCGACCACGAGCACAAAGCCGCCGGCCAGGAGCACGACGCCCATCAGCCCGATCCCGTCGCTGGCACCGGGATCGAACCTCCTGACGACCTCCATGATGGCCCATGGCATCTGGGAGAGGATCCCGGCGGTGATGATGAGCGAGACGCCGTTGCCGATGCCGTGCTTGTCGATCTGCTCGCCGAGCCACATCAGGAAGACCGTGCCCGCGGTAAGCGAGCAGATCGCCATGAGCCACCAGAGCGGGTTCGAGCTCCACCACGGCTGCACGAGCCCGCCCGCGCCCGTGCTCGCCCGCGTGATGAACTGCAGCCACGCGATCGACTGGACAATGCACAGACCGATCGTCGCGTACCGCGTCCATTCCTGGATCTTCTGCTGGCCGGAGGGCCCCTCTTCCTTGAGCTTCTTCAGCGCGGGCACGACGGCGTTGAGCAGCTGGAAGATGATCGCGGCCGAGATGTAGGGCATGATGCCCAGGCCGAAGATGGTTGACTGGCTCAGGCTGCCGCCGGAAAAGATCGCCATGTAGCTCGCCAGTCGGCCAAACGCGCCGCCGGTCTGACTCTGCTGCTCGAAGAACGTGGTGAGCGCTTCCTGGCTCACGCCGGGCACGGGGATCCAGAACCCGATGCGATAGACGGCGAGCATGGCGAAGGTGAAGAAGAGCTTCGAGCGCAGCTCCGCGATCTTGAATACGTTGATAAACGCCTGAAGCATCGAGTGCTCCGATCAGACGCACGGCGACCGCCGTGGCCGATCAGCCCTTGTTCTTCTGCGAGCCGCTCTTGGCTGCACGCTCGGCCGCAGCCGCTGCCATCTTCCGGCGAAACCTCAGCTTCTTTGTCAGATTCTTGGGTGTCTGATCGTCCGAGTTGCGGTCGATCCCTCGGACGCGATCGCGGCGCGTGCCGCTCTCGTGAACGCTCCCGCCCGTGCCCTCGATCATTTTTCGCGCGCTGGCCGTCACGCGATTGGCCTTCACCGACAGCGTGACCTTGAGCGACTCACCCTCGGGAATCCCGCCGAGGATCTTCAGGTCGCGGCTGGTGTCGCGGATCAGGCCCGCCGAGATGAGGGTCTGGGCGTTGACCTCACCGCCGCTGGCGAAGTCCGGGTGCGCCACGATGTTGCCGAGATTGACGACCCAGAAGCGGGTCTTGAACCGAACGTTGGTGAAGCCGAGCTTGGGCAGGCGTCGGAAATACGGCATCTGACCGCCCTCGAACTGGTGTCGGCGTGAGAAGCCGCTCCGGCTGCCAGCACCCTTGTGCCCGCGCCCGGACGTCCCTCCGTGCCCGCTGCCGTCCCCGCGCCCGACGCGCTTCCGCGCCTTGTGCTTGCCCGCCAGTGCCGTCACGTCGTGGATCATCATGACGCTTCACCCCCCGTTTTCTCGTTCTCGGTTTCCGGCTCGGTTGCCGAGGCTGCGCCGACGCCGGTCAGCTTCCGGCTGCGCTCAATGCGCTCGGCGATCTCGGTCTTGCCCAGATCCTTGCCGCGCAGCGTCGCGATCTCCTCGGGCAGTCGCAGCCTGGACAACCCGTCGAAAACCGCCTTGACCACGTTGATCTTGTTCGTCGATCCGTAGCACTTGGTCAGGCAGTCCTGCACGCCGGCGAGCTCGAGCACCGCTCGAACCGTGTGGCCCGCGACCACGCCCGTGCCGGGCGAGGCCGGGATCAGACGGACCCGCGACGCGCCGAACCGACCCTCCACCTCGTGGTGGATGGTGCGGCCGATCATCGGCACGTCGGTCAGGGCGCGCTTGGCGATCTTCTGCGCCTTTTCGATCGCCGCGGGCACCTCTCGTGACTTGCCGTACCCGTACCCGACGCGGCCCTTGCGGTCACCGATGACCACGAGCGAACTGAAGCTGAATCGACGCCCGCCCTTGACGGTCGCCGCCGTCCGAAACACGCCGACGGTCGTCGATTCCAGATTGCCCGAATCTTTGAGGATCTCTGCCATCACTGCTCTCGTGAATGACGCCTGCGCGTCGTCAGAACTGAAGTCCACCCTTTCGGGCGGCGTCGGCCAACGCCTTCACCCGCCCGTGAAACCTGAACCCGCCACGATCGAATACGACCTTGGACACGCCGGCGGCCTTGGCGCGCTCCGCGAGCGCCGCACCGACGGCAGCGGCGGCGGCGGCGTGGCCCGTCTTGTCCAGATCCAGCGCCGACTCGCGCGTCGAGGCCGACGCGATCGTCCGCCCCGCCAGATCGTCGATCACCTGCGCGTACATGTGATTCAGCGAGCGGTAGACGGAGATGCGCGGGCGCGTCGGCGTCCCCAGCACACGCTTGCGGATCTGAACCCGGCGCCTCGATCGTCTCACTGTTTTTTGTTTCGACTGATTCATCTGCTGTCTTTCCGATCCGCCCCTTCGGCGAACTATAACACCGAGCCACCCCTCTACGCGCCGAACTGCTTGCCCTGCTTGCGCCGGATGACCTCATCGGCGTACTTGATTCCCTTGCCCTTGTACGGCTCGGGCTTGCGGCGCGAGCGCATGTCCGCCGCGAACTGCCCGACGAGCTGCTTGTCCACGCCCTTGATGGTCACGCGATGCCGGTCCACCGTGACGCCCAGCCCGGCTGGGATGTCCATCATGACCGGGTCGGCGAACCCGACAGTGAGCTTCAGCTGGGCGCCCTGGACCTGGGCCGTGTACCCCACGCCCTGGATCTCCATCACCTTCGCGTAGCCCTGAGTCACGCCTGTGACCATATTCTGGAGCAGCGAGCGTGTGAGGCCCCAATAGGCGCGCACCTGGCGAACGCCCATGTCCGCCTCGCCGATCGTCGCGACGACCGTGCGCGATTCGGTGTCCCAGGCCACATCGACCTCCTCGCGATGCCGCATGCTGAGCTTGCCCAGCGGGCCCTCGATGGTCACGGTGCCGTCGGCAACCGAGACGTTCACGCCGGCGGGAACTTCGACTGGTTTTTTCCCGATTCGAGACATCGTCCGTCGCTCCGCTCCCGGGTGCGTTGCCCCGGGCCCAATCGCCCGACCCTATTCAACCGTACACAAGAGTTCGCCGCCCACGCGCTCGCAGATTTCGCCGGTGGTGTAGGTCGTGGTTGCGGAGTCGCTCATCTCGTGATTCACCGGTCGCCGCCGCGCCCGTGGTCTGCCGACGGAAGGGTGCGCGATGACGGACACGGCAGAATATCAAC
>JADFGU010000228.1 GCA_022567535.1 Planctomycetota bacterium
GAGATCCGACCTACCACTTCCCACTCCGTCACTCCGCGCGAATGGCGGGCGGAGAGGACCCCCTGCTCGCGCAGGGAGCTCTGTTCATCACTTCGTCTCTTCGTCTCTTTGTGTGAATGGAAGGCGGAGGGGACCCCCTGCTCTCTGTTCATTACTCCGTCACTCCGTCACTTTGTCACTTTGTCACTTTGTCGCCCGCACACGGCGCACATACAGCTCGTGCACGTGCCACTTGTCGCCGGTCTGGAGGTGCGCCCGCTCGTCGCCCTCTTTGACGAACCCGAGCTTTTCGGCGATCCGGATGCTCCAGCCGTTCTCGCGCTGCACGAAGGCGTGCACCTCGTGCAGCCCGAGGCCGTGCGGCAGGTCGCGCAGGGCGTGTGTCACGACCGCGCCCACGCACTCGGTGGCGAACCCCCTCCGCAGCGAGTCCACCGACACCCACCAGTTCAGGTCTCCCGCCCAGGTCAGCCCACGGGTGATGCTGTTGAGGTTGAACGAGCCGACGATCCGCCCCGACGAATCCAAAGCCACGCGTCGCCGCGACAGGCCCGACGCCTCCCCGCGCTGCGTCAGACCCAACTGGCGCTCGAACAACTGCTCGTCGGTCTCCTCGGGCAGGTGCAGCGCCGAGAACCGATCGAGGTGGGTGCGACTCAGCCGGATCACACGAATGAACTGGTCGCGGTCGGACTCGCACAGCGGCCTGAGCTGAAACCGACGCGTCCGAAGCACGCTGGTGCTGATCACCTCGACGGGCGGCTGTGGCACGAGCTCCGCCAGACGCTCTCGCGCTGTTCGAGCCATCCCGGTTGTGCCCGTGGTTGCTTGGCGCAATGAGTCCCTCCCCGAACGATCCCTACACTCGGCCGAGATGTCGGCCGACGCGTGGATCACCCTGCTGCTCAGGCTCGTGCTCTTTATCGGCTGCGCGGGGCCTTTGGCATTGCTTCTTCGCCGCTGCGGGTTCCCCGGGGGTCGGCCCGCCGGGGCGGTCGCCGGAGGGATCCTCGCCGGCATCCTGCTCGGACCCGGCATCGCCGGGGGCGTGGCACCGGAGGCGTATGACACGCTGTTCATCGGGGCCTGGAAGGAACGTAAAGACCTGCAAGAACTGGACTTAGACCACTCTCGCGCCCGCGCCGCCCAGGCCGCCACCGGTGTCTCGCCCGAGGCCTTGTCCGATCTCGTCGAGCGCCAAGCCGACCAGCGTGCCCCCTTGATAGGGGCCCTGGACCGCGCCCGCCAACGCACCCGCGCTCAGACGGCGATGGGAATGGTCGCCCTGGTGAGCCTGGCGCTGTGCCTGACGGCCTGGGCCGCCCCCGCAGCCCCAAGCCTCGTGCCTCGGTCGGCGGTGGCCGAAACCGGCGTCGCGGTCGCCATCGTGCTCTTTGCCGCGGTTCCAACCGCCCTGCTGCTGGTGTGGATCTTGGACCGGAGCATCGCCGGGGCGATCGCTGTGGGCGCGGTCGTCGCGGCAGGATCGCTGTTCGCCGCCACGCCGCTGCGATGGATGGGCTCGGCCGGTCGCGACGCGCTCACCCGGCGCGTGGGGCTGCTCGCCGCCGTCGCCGCCGCCGCCGTCCTCGCCTGGAGCATCCCGAGTGCGCGCATCGTGTACTTGCTCGTGCCGGCCGCGGCGGTGGGCGTCGGCGCCGCGCTGAACCTTGCCCGCCGACCCTCGCGACGCCTGCGGCGCGCCGCGCGCGCCGCGTGCCTGTGGATCTGCCTGCCCGCGATGGCGGCTTACCTGACGCGCGAGGTGGACGCTTCGGCGCTCATCGCCTCGTGGCGCCCCGTGACGCTCGTGGTTGTGGCAACGCTTACCGCAGGGGCGGGCCATTTCATCGGATGCTACCTCGGGCTCCAGACCTTCGCGCCCGACGCGGTGCGCCAGCACGCAGCGTTGCACAGCGTCGAGTTCATCGCCTCGGGCGTCGGCTTGACACAGCTGTGCCTGGGCGTCGTCCTGTTCGCCGCGCTCCCCGAGGCCGCCGACACGATCGCGCTGGCCATTATCCTCGCCAACGCGCTGGCCATCGAGGTCCAGGCCCCCCTGAACCGCCGCGCGATCTCGGCCATTTGTTAGCGCGGGTTCAATCAACGCCTCCGCGTTGGAACGGACGCCGAGTCTGAACCCGCTGCGGGCGAAGGTTCGGATCTCGCATGTGTGGGAGTCATGAAAGATATCCGAGCCTTCGCGGACTCAGACTCGGCGTCTTGCACGCGTCTGGACGTTGACCTTGAAGAGAGAACTCGACAGCGCCCTACTCCACGGTCACGCTTTTGGCGAGATTTCTCGGGCGATCCACGTCGTGACCGCGCGCCACCGCCGCCTCGTACGCCATCAGTTGCAGCGGCACCACGGCCAGGATCGGACTGAGCGGCTCGGCGATGTCGGGGATAAAGAGCACGTCGCGTGCGTGCTGCGCGATCTCCGTGTCACCCTCGGTCGCGACCGCGATGACGTGTCCGCCCCGGCTGCGGACCTCCTCGATGTTGTTTATCACCTTGTCGTACTGGCTTCCCTTGGTGGCGATGAAGACCGCGGGCATCCCGTCGTCGATCAGTGCGATGGGCCCGTGCTTCATCTCGGCTGCGGGCATGCCCTCCGCGTGGATGTAGCTGATCTCCTTGAGCTTCAGCGCCCCCTCAAGGGCGGTCGGATAGTTGTAGCCGCGCCCGAGGAAGAGCCAGTTCTCGCGCTCGACATACTTGAGCGTCACCTCGCGCACGTGGTCGGCCTGTTCGAGCACGCGCTCCATCTTGTCGGGCACGGAGGCGAGCTCGGCCAGCATCCACTCGCACCGCTCGCGCGACATGTGACGCCGGCGCGCCAGGTACAGCGACAGCAGCGCCAGAACCATGACCTGCCCGGTGAAGGCCTTGGTGCTGGCCACGCCGATCTCGGGCCCGACATGGAGGTAGATGCCGGCGTCGGTCTCGCGGGCGATGCTCGAGCCGACGACGTTGACGATGCCGAGGGCGAGGGCGCCGCGATCGCGTGCCTCGCGCAGGGCGGCGAGCGTGTCGGCCGTCTCGCCCGACTGGCTCAGTGCGATGACGACGGTGCCGTTGTTGATGACCGGATTGCGATAGCGAAACTCGCTGGCGTACTCGGTCTCGGCCGGCACGCGGGCCAGATCCTCGAAGAGGTACTCGCCGATCAGCCCCGCATGCCAGGCCGTGCCGCAGGCGGAGAAGATGACCCGCCGAGCCTGCACCAGCTCGCGCCCGTAGGCGGCGATCCCGCCGAGATGGACCCGCCCCTCGCGCCGGTCGATCCGGCCGCGCAGGCACATCCGGATCGCCTCGGGCTGCTCGACGATCTCCTTGAGCATGAAGTGCTCGTGGCCGCCCAGCTCGATCTGCTCGAGCGAGAACTCCACGTCGTGAATCGGCTTGGTGACCGGGGCCGCGTCGAGAGTCGTGGTGTGGAACCCGTTGCGGGTCATGACACACATTTCGTTGTCGCCGAGGTAGATCGCCTGCGTGGTGTGCTCGACGATGGCGGAGGCGTCCGAGGCGACGACATACTCGCCGTCGCCGACGCCGACGATCAGCGGGCTGCCGTTGCGGGCGGCAACGAGCACATCGGGCTGGTCCGCCGAGACGACGGCGAGGCCGTACGTGCCCTGCACTTCCTGCAGCGCGGCCCGCACCGCCTGCTCGAGGTCGTCCTCGTGGAACAACGCGATCAGGTGAGCCAGCAC
>JADFGU010000024.1 GCA_022567535.1 Planctomycetota bacterium
TTGGACTGGCCTTGTCGGAGGATGAAGGGCTCGTCGGCGTAGTATGTTTTGTCGCGTGCGTCATAGAGCGTCTGGAGGTTTGGCATGCCCCAGCCCTGGACGAAGCGCGTGAGCGAGGCGTTGGCGCCGCCGCTGTTCCAGTCGTAACGGAATGCGCTGTTGATGAGCGCGGCCTTTGGGAGCATGGGGCTGGGGCGGTCGTTGAAGACGGTGTGCGGACCAGCGCTGTTGTCGAGGCGTCCGGAGCCCTCCCACGTATTCTCGTGCCACATCTGGTGGAAGAGGCCCATGTAGCCGGCGATGGAGGGCGTGGCGCCGCTCGTGCCGCCGAACTGCGTGTACGCCGTGTTGCTGCTGTTCGCGGCGGCAAAGGTACAGTCGTAAAAGAAGGACAGATCCGGCTTGATGCGGCCGTCCTGTGCCGGCCCTGTGCTGGTTCCACCGAAAAAGTTCCCGCAGTTGGCCGCCAGGAAGGTGTCGTCATTGCGACTGGCGGTGTTGAAGTGGTTGATAGCGCCGCCGGAGACGATGTTCTTGGCCCATGCCTGCGGGCGGGAATCCTGGTTGCCCGCATTGCTCTGCGACTGTGTATGGAGCAATTGAGAGACGAAGATCACATCGTCCATCTCCGCGGAGATGCTGGTATAGAAGAACGTTCTCGCATTCCCGACGCTTGAGGTCTGAAGGACGGCCGCATACGTCCCGCCGAGCAGCTCCTGCGCGATCGTGAGACGCGTTTTGGCACCGCCGAACTGCGTCGACTCCGAATGCCGGAAGAAGATGCCCTGATCGGCGTCCGGGAGCAGCCCTCGGGCATTGGCGCTCGCCCCCCGAGCGAACATGACCGAGTACACGGACGTGCCGTGTGGCGGAGAGCCGGCGGTGCCGGCGCTGTGGATCAGGGGCGCATTGTTCGTGAATTCCTGATGTGTGGTGCGCAGTTCAATGTCAAACACCTCGGCGCGGACGCCCTGGCCCGTGATGCCCAGCGTGTTCTCGATGAAGTTCGCTCCGCCGATCTGGCGGACGAGGTTCATGTCATGCCCGCCGAAACCCCACGGCTCAATGACATGCACCTCGTTCATGCGGGCAACGCGGATAAGCTGATCCGGCGCAAGGTGCGCCTGCATGCGAAAACCACCCGGCGTGACGACGCTGACGCTGCCGCCCATCGCCAGAATGGCCGTCCTGACAACAGCCTGCTGTCCGAGATCGCCCGGCGCGGGGCGCTGGGGCGCGGGTGGGACGATCCCATCATCGCGTGCCTCCACGAGCTGCTCGATCACCGGCTTCCCGCCAGCGCGCTCGAACACCTCGATCGAGTACTCGCCCTTTGTGAACCATTCGCCCACGCCTTCTCGCGCGCTCTCGACGCCTCCCCCGGGGAAGTTCTTCACGAAGGCGGAGATGATCTGCTCGTCGAGCTTGTATGCCGGGTGGAACGGGCCGACCCAGCGGACGTAGTTCAGACGCCGCACGTTGTCGGCGATTCCCACCGGCATGCGGACGATGTGGGTGTGGTCTTCGAGGAAGCGGTAGATCTTTCCGCCCATGGCTTCGATCTCGGCGCGCATCTCGTCCAGCGGGACAGCCCAGAACTGGACGAGGAACAGCTCGTTGTTCGCCGGGGCCAGCAACTGGGCGTTCACGCCCGGCGTCGCGATCCGGGGGTCGAACGAGGCGTAGCGCAGGCCGATGTCGTAGCTGGTCTGCCTCTCGCGGCCGACGATCGAGGCGGCCGCATCGCCCGGTCGGCGTTCCATGATCGCGTAGTGGCTGGTGAGCGAGCCGTCGAGGGCCCGCTGGTTCCAGAGGTGGACTTCTCGGTTCGAGCCGCTGATCTGGATGACGCGTTGGCTTTGACGCACCACAGGTTGGGCGGCCGGGGCGGGAGCCTCGATTCGCAGGGCATCATCGTCGGCCCTGACGGGTGGGACAGGCAGGTCGCCGGGCTCGGGTCCGACCGAGGTCGAGGCGAGCACGCTGGCGGCCATAAAGGCGCACAACGACGCCGCGAGCGGCACGTGGCGTAACAATGGGTGATTCCTTCTCATTTCTTACTACTCCTCGCGCTGACAGAACTGTGTGCGGAATGCGGCCCCGGGGAACACCCGCGGGTCGCACGGGTCCGGTTATACCAGATTCCATTCCCAGGTGCAACACCCTTTTTGGAAATGGTCTGTAATCTCAACGAATATGGGAAGAACCCTCGAAACCGATTGTTCTGGCGTCGCGTCGTCGCCTTTGCGCGATCGTGGCCCTGGGATCCAGGCGTGTCGTTCGGGTGTAGTTCACACGCGGATCAACACCCTCCGCGCTCGGGATCTGTCTGGGCCTTCGGCGCGCGTCTCGGCGCGACATCTGATCTGAGCCCGCGCCGGCGCGCGGTCGAGCGCGGGGGATCCGCTTCCCGCCGGGCGCTGCTCGTGTCGGGGGCGCTGCTCGTGTCGCAGGCGCGCGCGTCGTCGGGGGTATCCGAGCCTTCGCCCCAGGGCGGGCTCAGACTCGGCGTCCGTGCGGACGCGGTGGTTGCAACCACACTACGCCGGGCCGAGGATCATGCCGGCGCCGACCGTTGTGTTGCTGGTTTCATCGACGAGGATGAAGCTGCCGGTGGTTCGGCAGCGGTGGTAGGAGTCGAAGAAGAGCGGCTGAGTGGTGCGGAGTGTGACGCGGCCGATCTCGTTAAGCCCCAGCTGCGTCGCGTCCAGGTCGCGGTGCAGGGTCGAGATGTTGAGGCGGTACTTGAGCTGCGTGACGAGACAGCGCACGGCCCTTGTGGTGTGGCGCAGGGCGTACTTGTGCCGGGGCTGCATCGGCTGGTCGGACATCCAGACCAGCATGGCCTCGATGTCCTGGCCGGTGTGCGGGCGGTTGTCGGGTCGGCACAGCATGTCGCCACGGGAGATGTCGATGTCGTCTTCGAGCCTGATCGTGACAGACAGGGGCGGGTAGCAGCACTGAAGCTTCTCATCGAAGTGGTCGATCGACTTGACGCGCGACTGAAACCCGGACGGCAGGGCGACGATCTCGTCGCCGACCTTGAAGACGCCGGCGGCGACACGGCCCGCGTACCCGCGGTAGTCGTGGTGCTCGTCGGAGTGCGGGCGGATGATCCACTGGACGGGGAATCGGCAGTTGATGAGGTCGCGGTCCGAGGCGATGTGGACGTTTTCGAGGTAGTGCAGCAGGGCTGCGCCCTGGTACCAGCGCATGTTGTCGGAGCGCTCGACCACGTTGTCGCCGTGCAGCGCGGACATGGGGATGAACGAGATGTCGCTGATCTCAAGCCGTGCGGCGAAACTCTCGAAGTCGGCGCGGATCTCTTCGTACCGGTCCTCGCTGTAGCCGACGAGGTCCATCTTGTTGACGCACACCACCATGTGGGGTATGCGGAGCATGGAGGCGATGATCGAGTGCCGGTGCGTCTGCTCGATCACGCCATGCCGCGCGTCGATCAGCACGAGGGCCAAGTTCGCGGTGCTGGCGCCGGTGACCATGTTGCGCGTGTATTGGACGTGGCCGGGCGTGTCCGCGATGATGAACTTTCGCCGCGGCGTTGCGAAGTAGCGGTAGGCGACGTCGATGGTGATGCCCTGCTCGCGCTCGGCGCGGAGGCCGTCGGTCAGCAGGGCGAGATTGATGTGCTTGTCGCCTCGGCTGAGGCTGGTGCGCTGCACGGCTTCGAGCTGGTCCTCGAAGATGGACTTTGAGTCGTACAGCAGGCGTCCGATGAGCGTGGACTTGCCGTCATCCACCGACCCGCACGTCAGCAGCCGGAGCAGATCCATGTGGAGGTATCGCTCGCGGCTGACGGGCTTGGGGCCGGCGCTGGGCTCGGTGGCGGGATTTGTGGCGCGGCTGGCGGGCATGGGTCAGAAATACCCTTCTTTCTTGCGGTCTTCCATGGCGGCTTCGGAGAGCTTGTCGTCCAGGCGGGCGCCGCGTTCGCTGGCGCGAGCGGCGGCGACCTCGGCGATGATGTGCTCGAGCGTGCTCGCCGGGCTGTCAACCCCGGCTGTGCACGTCATGTCGCCGACGGTGCGGAATCGGACCGTCTTGCGGACGACCTGCTCGCCGTCCCGGGGCGGGAAGAAATCGCTGACCGGGATGATCTGCCCGTTGCGGTGCACGATGTCGCGCTCGTGGCTGAAGTAGATGGACGGCACGGCGATCTCCTCGATGGCGATGTACTGCCACACGTCCATCTCGGTCCAGTTCGAGAGCGGGAAGACGCGGATGTGCTCGCCCTTGCGGATTCGCCCGTTGTAGAGGTGCCACAGCTCGGGGCGCTGGTTCTTGGGATCCCACTGGCCGAACTCGTCGCGGAACGAGAAGATGCGTTCCTTGGCCCGAGCTTTTTCCTCGTCGCGCCGGGCCCCGCCGAACAGTGCGTCGAACTCGTGGCGTTCGATGGCGTCCAGGAGTGTGGGGATCTGGGCGCGGTTTCGGCTGGGCATGGGGCCGGGGTCTTCGGCCGCGATGCCGCGCTTGATCGCGTCCTCGACCGAGGCGACGATCAGACGCTCGCCGATCTGCTCGACGAGCTTGTCGCGAAACTCGATGGCCTCGGGAAAGTTGTGCCCGGTATCGATGTGGAGCAGCGGGAACGGGAAGCGTGCGGGGCGGAAGGCCTTTTCCGCAAGCCGGACCATCACGATCGAGTCCTTCCCGCCGGAGAACATCAGGGCCGGACGCTCGAACTGCGCGGCGACCTCGCGCATGATGTGTATGGCTTCGGATTCGAGGACCTGGAGGTGCGACAGGTTGTAGCGGGCCAGTTCGTGCATGGTGCTCAGTCGTTCTTAGTCCGTGCGGACGCGCCCGGTTCGATGAGTCGGCAGGATCGCCCCGCCCGGCCAGCCGGGGCGGTGTTCCGGGACGGTTATTGCGTCGAAAAAGCCTCCCTGACCGCGAGTATAGCGCTTGGGGGGAGCGAACCGTGTCGGCCGGGCGGGGGGTAGGATCACACGCATGTCCGACCCGGGCAACATCACCTGGCACGAGGGCGAGCTGTCGCGGGCCGAGCGGTTCGACGCGCTCCGGTGCAAGGGGGGCACGGTCTGGTTCACCGGGCTGAGCGCGTCGGGCAAGAGCACCATCGCGTCGGCGCTCGAGGCGAGGCTGATCCGGCGCGGGATCCATGCGTATCGGCTCGACGGCGACAACGTCCGGCACGGGCTGAACAGCAACCTCGGGTTCTCCGCCGACGACCGGGCCGAGAACATCCGGCGCGTGGGCGAGGTGGCCAGACTGATGGCCGACAGCGGGTGCATCGTCATCGCCAGCTTCATCAGCCCGTATCGGAACGACCGCGACGCGGTTCGGCAGCTGCACGAGGACGCCGGACTCGCGTTCGTCGAGGTGTTTGTGGACACGCCGATCCAGGTGTGCGAGCAGCGGGATCCCAAGGGGCTATACAAGAAGGCGCGGGGGGGGGAGATCGCCCGGTTCACGGGGGTGGACGATCCGTACGAGCCGCCGACACGCGCCGAGGTAGTGCTCGCGACCGAGCGGATGGATGTTGCGAGCTGCGTCGAGCGCGTGGCCGAGCACCTGGCGACGATCGGGCTGATCAACCCATAGGAGACGATGATGAGCGAAGGACAGCGTACAAATGGTCTGGGAGTTGCAGGGTTCGTGGTGTCGCTGCTGGGGCTTGTGTCGTGCGGCCTGATCTCGCCGATCGGGCTGGTCATGTCGGCCGTTGCGATGAAACGGGAGCCTAAGGGTCTGGCCATCGCGGGCTTTGTCATCGGGCTGATTGGTTCGCTGTGGCTAATCCCGCTTTTCGCGTTCGGGCTGCTGGGCGTTTTCCTGCCAGCGATCGGGGCTGCGTTGGTCGCGGCAGACAAGGTTGATGCGAGTGTTGAGATGTCGTCGATTTCGGTCGAGGTTCGCGCGTACGTCAACGAGAATGGTTCACCTCCCGAGGCGCTGGGCGAGCTCTCGCTCGACACGGATCTGCAGACTGATCCATGGGGCAATCCGTACCGGTACTTGGTTGATGAATCGGGGACATGGACGCTCTCGTCTGATGGCGCCGACGGCGTCGCCGGCACGGATGATGACATACATTCGGGCGATTGATCAGCGTCCTGACGCGACCACCTGGTGTGCCGAAGCGCTACGCTCGAAGGGCGATCGTGCTGAGGAGAACACCATGCCCGACTACGCGAAATACGTCGAGGTGGCCAGGGCCGCGGTGGCGGAGGCGTGTGTCGTCTGCCGTCAGGTGCAGTCGGCGCTGGACCAGGTGCGGTCGATCACCAAGGACGACCTCAGCCCGGTGACGGTGGCGGACTTTGCGAGCCAGGCAATCATCGGGCGGGCCCTGCGCGCAGCGCTGGGCCGGGGTGTGATCCTTGTGGCTGAGGAGACCTCGCACTTTCTGCGCGGGCGCGAGCACGACGCGCATCTGACAGCGACGCTGGAGGCGGTCAGCGCGGTCTGGCCGCAGGCGTCGGCCGACGAGCTGCTGGACGCGATCGATGTCGGCGCGGGCGACACGCACCACGGCGGGTTCTGGACGCTGGATCCGATCGACGGGACGAAGGGGTTCCTGCGCGGGCAGCAGTACGCGGTGGTGGGGCGCGGCCAGGCGGACGCGTACCTTCGGCTGCCGGCGAAGAAGGGGTATATCGAGCGGATCTGGGATCACGCGGCCGGGTCGCTGATCGCGACCGAGGGCGGGTGCTTCGTGACGGACATCCACGGCCGGGCGCTGGATTTTTCGCACGGGCGCGGGCTTCAGAAGAACGTGGGGATCGTGTGCGCCCCGCCACGCGTGCACGGGGCGCTGATCGAGGCGATCGACGTGCTCGGGATCGAGGCGGAGTAGGGATCAGCGGCGGAGGGCGATGGACTTGCCCGGACGAGGCACGACCGGAAGGGAGTGCTCGGGGCGTAACCATCGCGACATGGGGCGCCCAACCTCGCTCCCTCCCGGTCGCGGCTCGTGGGGTGCGGGCACGTCCTCGCGAAAAAAAGGCGGGCCGATCCGGTGTGGATCGGCCCGCGTGACTCATGAGGCTTTCGCCTCGGGATCGATCTACTTGTCGTCGGCCGGTGTGGGCTGAAACCCGAAGAACCGGAAGAAGCCCATGCCACCCCGCGCGTCGGTGTTGTAGACATACGCGGCGTCGAGGGCCCTGGTGATGCGGTGCGCAGCCTCGGTCAGATGGGCTACGGTGTAGGGGTCGAGCCTGGAATCCGAGTTCTTGAGCGTCTGCTGGATCTTGTCGTTGATCTTGCGCAGCTCCATGCGAGCGAGGTCGGTGATGGCCTTGTTCGCGGCACCGAATCCCGATTCGAGCGAAAGGTCGATCAGCCGCTCCATGTGCTCGCCCTGAAGGTCGCGTCGGATGGAAGAGATCATCGGCTCGCGCGCGGTGAAGTGCTCGGTCGGGCGGGTGTCGATCTCGGTCCAGATCGAGTCGGTGACGCCGGTCATCAGCTCCGGCAGTGTGAAGGCGTCCTCGTTGGCCGGGACGCGGAACTCGTTGTCGTAGACGCGGCGAAGCGTGGTCGGGTTGAGCAGTTGCGTCAGGGCCGACGCCTGCACGCCCAGGATCCGGTCGTGCACGCTGTAGGCCTCTTCACCGCGCGCGAAGGGATCCTCGCGCGAGGCGGTCATGTGCCGGAGCAGCTCTGGCGTGAGCCCGAACGTCTCGTCGTTGAAGGTGTTGTCGATGATGAGTTCCAGCGCCGCGCGCTGGATCTCAGCCGACACGGGCGTGATCGGGACGATCTCGTCGCTGTCGCCCTTCTTGAGGCGGTTGGTGTAGGTGCCGCCCAGCCAGCCCGCGACGATGCCGTTGGCGTTCATCTTGGCGCGCAGGGCGATGCGGTATCCACGGCTGACCTTGTCCCACCCGTCGCCGTCCTTGACGAACTTCTCCATCAGGTTCTCGAGGTAGTAGTCCGAGAGGCTGATCTGGTTCCTGGCGTAGTCGAGGGGGTTCCTGGAGAAGTCGTAGCGGCGGGCCCTGGGGTCGGACCCGCCCGTGTCGCCGTCCGTGCCATAGAGCAACTCCGGTTCGGAGGCCCGCTCAAGGACCTTCTCGGGGTCGTCGAACGTGTAGCCGTACTCGATCGCCCACATGTCGTACGGGCCGATGTCGATCATGGTGTAGTCGCCCTGGATCTTGTCGTCGTCCATGTTGATGTTGATGGGGTTGTAGTCCATGACGGAGGAGGTGTAGGGCCTTGTGCCCTTGAACTCCTCGGAGTTGATCTCTTCGAGCGTGTAGGCGCTGGAAGCCTTGAAGTTGTGACGCAGCCCGAGCGTGTGTCCGACCTCGTGCGCGACCAGGTCGGCGAGCATCGGGCCGACGAACCAGTCCGGGATGCCGTCGAGCAGGTCGCCCTCGGTCTCGTCTTCCTCGTCATCACCCTCGTCGTCGTCGCCCTCGCTGTCCTGCAGGGCGTTGAGGATTTCGAGGTGCATGCCCATCATGGCCATGTCCATCGCCTTGCCGCGTGCAGCCATGCACAGGGCGTTGTCTCGGCCGACGAGTTCGGCCAGTCGCTGCGCCTCGGGATTGCCCAGGAGCGCCGTGTCGGTCTCAAGTGTCTGACCAGAAGCCAGCCGCCGGGCGCGCTCGGCCAGCAGCTGCGCGCGCTGCTCAGGCGGGGCGAGACGGATCCGCGGATCCCACATCGGGTTTGTGTCGAGCCAGCTGATCGTCTCGCGGCTCATGCCCTCCATCGCCGTCTCGGGCAGCAGGTCGTTGTACTGGTACCAGAACGCGCGGATCCACCCGTCGGTGAGGACGACGTCGGCGTCGAAGATCTCGCCGGTCTCGGGATGGGCGCGGCTGGGGCCGATCGCCACCCCGATGTTGTTGTTCAGCCAGCGGATGAAGTTGTACCGAACGTCCTCGGGGTCCTTGTCCATGTGGGCCCCGGTCTCCTTGTCCTGGTAGCGGACCTCGATGGCGTCGAGGATCCCGATGTTCTCGTACGCGCGGTTCCAGTACTCGATGCCCTGCTTGACGTAGCGGCGGTACCGCACCGGGACCGTGTTCTCGATGTAGTAGATGATGGGCTCTTTGGGAGGGCTCATCTTGAGCTTCGAGTCACGCTTCTGAAGAGGCCAGCGCGCGATGTAGTACTGGTCAACGTCCTCGCGGTGGTACTTGCCCAGGTCGCTGTGCCCGACGTGGAAGTAGCCGACGCGCTGGTCGGCGTGTCGCGGCTTGAACCCGGGCGTGCTCTTGACCTTGATGATCGAGTAGTGGAATGTGCGAAGCCTGCCTCCCGAGACCGGCATCTCGATCGCGATCTCGACGTTCTCGGGGAAAGCTTTGGCCTTGGTGATCCTGGCGAGGCTGGCGTTGGCGCCGGAGCCTGCGCCCCGGAAGAACTTCGATACCGACCCCGTGAGGAACGCGTCCATGTCGATGACGGGCTGACCACCGGGGCCTATGCACACGATCGGCACGTCCAGCAAGACCTTGTCGGTCCAGATGCGCTTGACGGAGCTGATCGACTCGGGGTCGCCGGTGGCCCGGATCGACATCTCGGGCTCGATGAGCGCCACGCGCTTGTCGTAGCGCTTCCAGTAGACGTAGCGATCGCCGATCTGCAGCCCGGCAAAGATGTCGCCGGCCGCGATGGTCGTGGCGATGAAGTGCTTCAGCCCGTCGTAGCCCTGGGGCAGCTCGGCCAGCAGCTGGGCGTCCTTGTCGCGCTTCCAGATCGTGTAGAAGCTCTTGCCGTCCGTGGTCGAGATGACCTTCTCGAATCCCTCCGAGACCGTCTTGAACTCGGGGAAGTCCGGCTTCTTCTCTTTCTTGTCGTTCTTGTCGTTCTTGTCGTTCTGAGCGACCGCCGCCGGCGCGAGAGCCGCGACCACCAGGGCCATCGCCAGGGTCGCTGTGGTTCGTCTCATGAGTCTGCGCATGGTGTCTCCTTACTTCTCTGAATCGATCCCGAGTGGCGTTCGTGCTATCGGCAGACGACCGCCCCGACCCCAATCGCGGTCCATGCGACGGGGCCTTGACTTCGGCGGGGGGCAAACCGTGCGCCCCGTACAGTGCTACGTTCGAACCCTCCGGCTCCCAATCATAGCGATGCTGCGCCGCCAGCACCCAGCTCGAACCCCGGTTGTACGACCAGCACCACCGTCAAGGCTACGAACAAAGCGAGACCAACCTGGAACGGGCGATCCCGGGCTGCCAGCTCCGTCGGGTCGTCGTACACACCCTTCTCCAGCAGGACGATACAGCGGAGCAGGCAGTAGGTTGCGGGCAGCACGGTCAGCCACAGCAGGTTGAAGCCGAGTGTGAACCCCGCCGCCCGGTCCTGGACGTACGCCGAGTAGGTCAGCAGGGCCGCCACCGCGTTCACCACCACCGCCATGCGCAGCAATTCGTCGGTATACATCGACTGCACAGCCCGGGCGTCGGCAGCGTTTTCGCCCATGGTTCGGCGTTCTCCCAAACGTTTACCAAACGCCAGGAACATCGCGAGGAAGAACGTGCAGTTGAGCAGCCAGGAGCTCGGCTCGACCCCCACCGCGGCACACCCGCCCAGCACCCGCAGCACGAAGCCGACCGACAGCCCGATCACGTCGGCGATTACCACACGCTTGAGGACGAACGAGTAGACCATCACATTGGCGACGTAGACCGAGACGCTGAGCGCCAGCCATGTTCGCTCGGGGCCCGGGATGAGCAGCACCAGCCCGATCGCGGCAGCCAGCAGGGCGGCGGCGAACCAGAGCGCCTGGGCCTGCGAGACCTCGCCCCGGGCGATGGGCCTCGTGCGCTTGCGCGGGTGCATCCGGTCGCGCTCCACGTCCAGCAGGTCGTTGATGACGTAGCAGGCGCTCGAGGCCAGCGCGAACGCACCCGCCGCGATCAACGCCGGCACGATCACCCGCCCACCCGCTTCGAGCCCGGCGTCGGCCAGAAAATAGACCGGGCCCGCGAGCACGAACACGCTCTTGGCCCACTGGCTGGGCCGGGCCAGCCTGAGCAGGTTCAGGGGTAACGGGCGCGTGGGCGCGACGGTCTGGGCTGGCGGGTCGACCACAGCGTGGCGTATCTCGGTCATGCGGGTGCGGGCCCGCCAGCCCATCCCTGGCTTCACGCCCGGACGGATCGCGCAATTTCTGCCGATTGTCGTCACATATACGACAAGCCGCGACCGGCAGGGAGCGGTGGCGCGCGACTGGCGGGGGAGCGCTACGGCCCGATCTGGACGTACGCCGCCATCTCGCACGGGGCGAACTGGTTGGCCGCGTACTCGTTGAGGATGAAGAGCATGTAGAACCCGGGCGGGGCGATGTTGGCGTCGGCTGGCGCTGTGATGTCGAGCGTCCCGGGCGGGGTTTCGGTCGAGATCCCGAGCGGCACGCGGCGCTGGTCCTGGTCGAAGCCGTGTGTGACGGACGCCAGCCGGATCAGGCACGCCCTGGTCACCACGGGCCCGCCGTTCTGGTTGTACTGCACGGTGTACGTCTGCCCGTACTGCATGTAGAGATCCGCGAAGGTGATGATCGGGCGCGGGGCCCCGCTGGTGATGTACGGCGGCTTGAAGATCTGCGCCGTGGGGTAGGTGTTGCCACCCGCGGAGACCACCCGCCCGTCTGGCAGGAGCATCGCCGTGGAGTGGTACATGCGGGGGTGGTCGGGGTGTGACGGCGGCTGGAGCGTCCACTTCCCGGACGCCGGGTCGAAGATCTCCGCCTCGAGCACGGCGTCCACGGAGCCAACGCCCCCCGCCAAATCCAGCTCGTTGCCACCGACGGCGAGGACCTTGCCGTCCGGGAGGACGACGAGGTTGTGGTTGCGGCGTTTCTTGTTCATGGGTTCCGCGTTGAGCCAGCCCACGCCATCGTTGTTCAGATCGACGACCCAGGTGGTGGCGACGGCCCGCACCAAGCGCTCACTCCCGCCGCAGCGCATGATCTTGCCAGGCTCGTACATTACCGCTGAGCCGTGCTCGCCCGGCGGGAGGGGCAGTGGATTGGGGTACGTGGGATCCGGGATCGAGCCGGACCATGTCCAGGTGGCAGGGTCCAGAAAACTTGTGTCTCTGGGTCCCGCGTCCACAATTCTCCCATCGGGCAGCACAAACATAAACGGATAGATCCACTGCTCGCGATCAGCAACCCACAATAGATCCCAGGTGTTGGTGGCTGGGTCGTACAACTCTGGAGTGCGGACGAATGGGTTCTCACCAGGATCACAAGAAGTCGGGTTCCCCGTATGGTACGGGCTGCAGCGCCAACCCGAGGTAACCAGCACGCGGCCGTCGGCAAGAGTTGTCGAGGTCGGATACCAGCGGTCGAACATCATGTCGGGCGCGGGCGGGTTGTTCCATTGGCTGCCGACCGGAAGGATGGGGTCGAACACGTTGACATAGTTGACATAGCTGCCACCGACATGCAGAATGCGTCCGTCGGCCATGGCACTCGCTCCGCCACAGAAGAGGAGTTGCCCGGCTTCCACGTTCACATAGGTGCCGGGCGCTCCCGGGAGACTGGCGGGCGCCGGTGTCCAGAGGCGGGTCCTGTCCGTACCAGGCACATTATCTTGCAGAGCCAACACCTTCGTCGTCTGACCGTTCCACACGTGGATCAGGTTGATAGCGACCGTGAACCCTTGCGTGGGATTCCCGAAGTTGAATGGGTCTTCCCAGGCCCCTTGCTGACCAAACGAAACCGCAGGGCAGAATGCCAGCGAAACAAGCAGACGTCGGTTCATCTCTAAGCTCCTTGATTTGTGGTTACGACCCGGCGCGTGCGTCTACACGCACATGCCAACCCGAGTGGCAACGGGATCCACATCAGCCCAGGTGCGGGAACGACCCGCACACGTTCGATGCTGAATGCGCCCAACGGTTCGGAAACGGGTCCGAGGAAGAAGAACTGCACTCCTGCTGCCGGAGTGCCAAAGGTATCCGGAAAGGTCGCGATGAGATTCCCCTCGAGGTAGAACTGGAACTCCGCCGCACTTCGCGCGATCGTGAAATGGTAGATGCCCGGTGCAGGCGCCGGGAAGCTCACGCCTTGGGTACTGCCGCTGAAGAAGAGAACTTCGCCGGACCACGCTTCGTTTCTATAGCCGACCCCTGCGATAATCGGGTTCCCCCCGGGACCCAGTACCTGCAGGTTTAGCCTGTGCGGTTGTGTGCCCTGCTCCCACCCCATCCACACGTCGACTCGAAAATCTGTCTGCGGAGAAAACTCGGCCGCGATGCCCGCGAAGTTGGAGCCCAGGTGCGGGATGCCCGGCGAGAACAGCGCGGTTACGTTCAGCATGCTGTTGCTGACGGTGTGCTCCCAGTGCGAGGGCGGGGGCTGGCTCCAGTGCGGCAGGAGGGCGCTGCCCTCGAAGTCGTCGAAGAACACCGTCTGCCCCGAAGCCGCCATCGGCCAGACCAGCGCGAGTACGCACAGAACAGTTTTCATGGTCCAACTCCTTCGTGCCCGCTCCTTGCCTGGCGCGGGCTCACCAAGCCGCCCCTTCTACTCACATTGTAACACAAGAGCGCGTGACTCGCAACGATGTCCGAACACCTGTCATGAGTATGCAATTGTCCGTCAATGGGCAGCGCCCGCACCCAAGCCCGTTCGTGGACGAGCCGCGACCGGCAGGGAGCGGTGGTTCGACGACCCATGTCGCGATGATCACGCCCCAAAGCACTCCCTCCCGGTCGTGCCTCGTTGGGATCCCGGAAGCACTCCCTCCCGGTCGTGCCTTGTCCACCTCCACCGTCCCGCACCCGGTTCCTGGCACGAAAACCACTTGACAGGGTTTCGTTTGGATGATACCCTAACATTATGCGATCTGCATACGCGGACATCGAGGGATCCCCCGAGGCGGTTCGGCAGCGTCTGAGGGAGGTGATCCGGCGGGTTGAGCAGGGGGGTTCAGAGGTCCGGCTGGCAGATTCGGGCGTCCCGACCGGGTGGGACGCGGTGGACAGTGCGCTTGCGAACCAGGGTGCTGGAGCCGGTATGGGCGGGCTTGCACGGGGGGCGGTGCACGAGTGGCTCGGGATCGGTGAGCACGACACGGGGGCACCCTGCGAGCGAGGGCGGGGCCCGGGGCAGGGCTGGATCCTCCCGATGTCGCTGCTGATGCACCTGGCCGCACGCGCGATCCGTACCGCGGGCGAGGGAGAAGGAGGCGGGCGGGCGGCGGTGTGGATCGGCAGCCGGTGCTGGCCCAGCCCGAGTTCGTTCGCGGGGGTGTACGCGGAGTTGCTCGGGCGGTCGATCTTTCTTGAGCCACGCGACAGGGTGTCGCGGCTGTGGGCGATCGAGTTGTGTCTGCGCAGTGGGGCGATTGACGTGGTCGTCGCCGACGGCGCCCGGCTGGGCATGGCCGAGTCGCGCCGGATTCAACTGGCGGCCGAGGCGGGGCTGGCTCGCGGCGGGGGCGGGTTCGGGCTGCTCGCCCGGCCGGCGTGGGAGGGCGGGGCGATCTCGGCGGCGGCGACACGGTGGATCGTGCGGCGCGAGATCACGCCCGGCTCGGCCTCGTCGCGCTCCCCGCCGCGACCCAGGTGGAGCATCGAGCTGAGCCGGTGCAGAGGGTCAGCCTCACAGAGCGGCGCGAGATGGGTTCTGGAGGGAGGAGATGAAACGGGCATTGTGTGTGTACCTGCCGATGTGGTCGATCGACCTGGTTCGGCGGCGGATGGTCGCGGCCTCGCGCGGTCGGCGTGATCGGCGCGCGCTGGTGCTGGTCGAGACCGACGGGCACGGGCAGCGTGTGGCGCGGTGCTGCGCGCGGGCCCGAAAGGCGGGCATCACGCCCGGGATGACGCTCGCGCACGCGCGGGCGCTCATGCCGATCGACGGCGTGCGCCTCGAACCGTTCGAGCCGGAGCGGGACGACGCGGCCCTGCGGTCGCTGGCGCGGTGGGCGATGCGCTTTTCGCCCGTCGTCGCGGTTGATCCGCCGGACGGGCTGCTGCTGGACATCACCGGGTGCGACCGGCTGTTCGGCGGGGATCGCAGGCTGGTGGCGCGTGTCGGGGAGGCGCTCGATCGGCTCGGGTTTGCACACCGTGTGGCGGCGGGGCCGACCTTCGGGGTCGCGTGGGGTGTGGCGAGGTTCGGGGGACAAGCGCGGGCGGTGGTGGCCGACGACGGGGCGACGGAGGCGATGCGCCCGCTGCCGATCGCCTCGCTGCGGGTGGCGGACGAGACGGTCGAGGCGCTCGACGAGGTTGGCGTGACGCGGGTGAGCGAGGTGTTGGCGCTGCCGCGTTCGACGCTGCCGAGCCGATTCGGGGCGGAACTGCTGCTGCGGATCGATCGGGCGCTTGGGAGTGCGATCGAGACGATCGAGCCGGTGCGGCTGTCGCTCCCTGTTTCGGTCGAGCGCGTCTTTGACGGCCCCGCGACGCAGGCCGAGGCGATTGAGTTGGCTGCGCATGAGTTGCTCGTGGAGTTGTGCGAGAAGCTTGCACGGCGTGAGAGCGGGGCTCGGCGGGTGACGCTCGAGCTGGACAGGTCGGATCTCGGGCCGATCGCGCTGACGGTGACGCTCTCGCGTGCGAGCCGGGACGCGGAGCACCTGTGGGTGCTGTTGCGTCCTCGGCTGGAGCGGGCGGATCATGGGTTTGGGGTTGAGCGTGTGATGTTGCAGGCCTGGCCGATCGAGCGCCTGGCGCACGAGCAGATCAGTCGATGGCACGAGGGGCCCAGAGATCAGGAGGCGGAGCTGGGCCGATTGCTGGACACGCTGGTGAATCGTTTGGGGCAGCGCGGTGTGACGCGTGCGTCGGTGGTGCAGACGCATGTTCCCGAGCGTGCGTGCCGGCGTGTTGCGGCCACGGGCGCGGGAACGTCGCCCGGTGTGCGCACAGATGAGGTCGAGGCGCCGCCACGCCCCCCACTGCTGCTGACACCGGCCCAGGAGGTCAAGGTAACAGCGCTGACGCCGGACGGCCCGCCGCGGCGGATCGGGTGGAGTGGTGGTGAGAGCGAGGTGACGGCGAGTCTCGGCCCCGAGCGGATCGCCGGCGAGTGGTGGCGGCGCAGGGAGCCGACGCGCGACTACTTCGCGGTGCAGGACGACGCGGGGCGGTGGCTCTGGGTCTACCACGAGCTCGAGACCGGGCGGTGGTTCCTGCACGGACGGTGGTCGTGAGACCGCTTGTCAGTCATGGAGGGAACGGACATGCCTGATGTCCCGATGAGAATGTCGCACGAGCATCCGTTCCGGCTGCTGAGCCGGGCGATCGCGGCGGGATCGCGGATGCCCGAATCTCGTGTGCCGAACCCGGCCGGCGCGACGGCGTACGCGGAGCTCGCGGTGACGACCAACTTCACGTTTCTCACGGGCGCGAGCCACCCGGAGGAGTTCGTGAAGCGTGCGGCTCAGTTCGGCCACGCGGCGGCGGCGATCGCCGACACCAACACGCTCGCGGGGATCGTGCGCGCGCACGTGGCGGCGAAGGAGGCTGGCATCCCGCTGGCGATCGGGTCGCGGCTGGTGCTGCGGGGCGGGCTGACGATGCTCGCGTTCGCGACGGACCGGGCGTCGTACGGTCGGCTGTGCCGGCTGCTGACGGTCGGGAAACGCCGGGCTGTCAAGGGACAGTGCGACCTCGTGCTGCACGACGTGATCGAGCACAGCCAGGGGCTGCTGTGCGTCGTGATCCCGCCCAACGCGATCGGCAGCGACTTCATGGACGCGCTGCGCGGACTGCGGAGCGTGTTCGATGATGATCGGGTGTCGCTGGCGGCGTGCCGGGCGTACCGGGCGGATGATGCGCAGCGGCTGGCGCAGCTGTGGGCGCTCTCGTCGTACGTGGGCGTGCCGCTCGTGGCGACGAACGACGCGCACTATCACGACCCGTCGCGGCGGGCGCTTCAGGACGTGGTGACGTGCATCCGGCACGGGTGTACGCTCGATGAGGCGGGCCTGCGGCTGCTGCCCAATGCCGAGCGTTGTCTCAAGCGACCGGATGAAATGGCCAGGCTGTTCGCCGGGTACGAGCAGGCGGTGGCACGTGCGGCGGAGGTGTCGCTGCGGGCGTCGGCGTTCAGCCTGGACGAGCTGCGCTACGAGTATGCCCAGGAGACGTGCCCGCCGGGGCTGATGCCGATCGAGCATCTGACGGACCTGGCGCGGCGGGGGGCGGCCGAGCGGTATCCGGCGGGTGTGCCGGCGAAGGTGCGCGGGCAGATCGAGCACGAGCTGGCGATGATCGACGAGCTGAACTATGCGCCGTACTTCCTGACGGTTCAGGACCTAGTCGTGTTCGCGCGCTCGCGAGGGATCCTGTGCCAGGGGCGCGGCGCCGCGGCGAACTCGGC
>JADFGU010000229.1 GCA_022567535.1 Planctomycetota bacterium
ATCGCACTGGGCCCGTTCGTGCTGGTGAGCCTGTGGCGTGGCGAGATCGACGCGGTGTGGATCGTCGCCGGGGTCGCGGGCGTGATCGCGCTGGCCTTGGCGACGATCGCACTGGCGCGGCGGTTCAGCGGCGACGACGGGCGACGGCGCATGGAACGCCTGGCCGACGCGCTGCGCCTGCCCATGCGTGAACGTGTGCTGCGCAGCCGATTCTTCGCCGACGCGCACAGCGGGCTGAAGATGCTCGCGGATCCGGTCGCGGTGGGCGTGGTGCTGGCGCTGCGGCTGGCCGACCTGGCAGTGCAGACCGCCCGGTTCCTGATCGCCGCCGAGCTGCTTGGCATCGCCCTGACGCCGGGACAGGCGCTGCTGTTCGCGCTGGTGTATTTCTTCATCGGCGTGGTCACTCCGTTCGGTATGCTCGGCACGCGCGAGGGCGGGACGGTCGGGGTCGCGGTGCTTGTGGGGATGAGCGCGGCTGGCTACGAGGCGTTCGCCGCGGTCCCGCTGCTCGTCACCGCGACCGAAGCGATGGTATCGCTGACGCTGGCGGGGATCTCGATCGCGTGGCTCCGCCCGGACCGCCTGCTGCGCGCGCCGGTTGCGCCCGATGCGCGCGGCGCGTATGATCGCCCGGCATGAGGATCGCACTGGCGCAGATCAATCCGACGGTCGGCGATCTCGACCACAACGCGGCGCTGATCGAGGAGAATATCGACCGGGCGCGATCGCGGCACGCGCACCTTGTGGTCTTTCCCGAGCTTGCGATCAGCGGGTATCCGCCCAAGGACCTGCTGCTGGAGGAGGGCTTCGTTGCGCGGTGCGCCGAGATCGCCAGGCGCATCGGGGAGGGCGCGACCTCCGGGCTCACAGCCGTGTTCGGCGCGCCACTGCCGATCGACTCGGGCGGCATCGCCAACGCGCTGGTCGTCTATCGCGACAACGCCTTCGTCGATTATTACGATAAGAGGTTGCTGCCGACGTACGACGTGTTCGACGAGGACCGGTACTTCACGCCCGGCTCGCGCGCGGTGGTCGTTGAGGTTGGCCCCGATCGGACGCGGGTGGGGCTGGCGATCTGCGAGGATCTGTGGCGGGGTGAGGACGCGGGCTTCGCTGCGCGCTATCGCAACGACCCGGACCCGGTCGCGGAGCTGGCCGCGAGGGGCATCGACCTGCTGGTGTCGCCGTCGGCCAGCCCGTTCGTCCTGGGCAAGGGTCGGCGGCACCGCGAGATCCTCATCGAGCACGCCCGGAGCAACTCGTTCGCGGTGGCCTCGCTGAACACGCTCGGCGGCAACGATGAGCTGATCTTCGACGGGCATTCGACGGTGCACGGGCCGGACGGGTCGCTCCTGGCCGCGGCGCCCGGGTTCGAGGAGCACCTGCTGGTGTGCGAGCTCGATGCCGGGGGCGATGCGCCGGCCGTCGATCCGCGCATCGGCGCGCCGGGCGAGGAACTCACCTTCAAGGCGCTGCGTCTGGGCGTGCGCGACTATCTGCGCAAGACGGGGTTTTCGTCGGCGATCATCGGTCTGTCGGGGGGCGTGGACTCGGCGGTCACCGCCGCCATCGCCGCCGCCGCCATCGGGCCGACGAACATCCTGGGGGTTGCAATGCCCGGCCCGTTCTCGTCGGGGCACAGCGTCGAGGACGCCCGGGAGCTGGCCGATCGCCTCGGCATTTCGCGGGCGACCCTGCCGATCTCCGAGGCGACGGCTGCGCTGCGGCAGGCGATCGATCCGCCGCTGGCCAAGCTCGGGCAGCGCGGGCTGGGCACGGACCTGCCCGACGTGGCCGACGAGAATCTCCAGGCCCGCATCCGCGGGGGCGCGCTCATGACGCTGTCCAACCGGACGGGCGCGATCGTGCTCACAACCGGGAACAAGAGCGAGTTGGCGGTTGGGTACTGCACTTTGTACGGCGACATGAACGGCGGGCTGGCGGTGCTGGCCGACGTGACCAAGCAGCAGGTGTACGGGCTGGCGCGCTGGATGAACGAGCATCACGAGGCGTGCGGCTTCGCCTCGCCGCCGATCCCGCAGCACACGATCGATAAGCCGCCCAGCGCCGAGCTCGCCCCGGATCAGATGGACCAGGACACGCTGCCGCCGTACGACATTCTTGACGAGATCATCCGCCGGCGCGTGGAGCTCAGGCAGTCGCCCGCGACCATCGCCGGCGAGACCGGGTTTGAGCGCGAGACCATCGACCGCGTGGCGGGCATGATCCGCACCAACGAGTACAAGCGCCGTCAGATGACGACGGGGCTGAAGATCACGTCGGTGGCGTTCGGGTTTGGGCGGCGCATGCCGATTGCGCACCGCTGGTGTGGGGATTGACCGCGTTCAGTTGTGTGCAGGACGCCGAGTCTGAGTCCGCGAAGGCTCGGATTTCTTTCGTCGAATCGCGTGATCCGAGCCTTCGCCCGCGGCGGGCTCAGACTCGGCGTCAATGGCTGAGTTGGGAGCACTCCCTTCCGGTCGTGCCTCGTATCAGACTCGGCGTCTTTTCAGGTGCGGCTGTCATGGGCCCCATGAGCCGGCGTAGCTCGACGAGTGGCCGTCGCTGTCGCGCTCGGCGAGTTGGTGAAGCCGTTTGGCGAACTGCCGGAGGTGCAGGGCGTCGTGGGCGGCCCATGAGACGAGCAGATCCCCGGCTGACATCGGTCCCAGCTTGGGGTGGTGGTGCGTGCGCGACCAGTCCGGATGGTCCAGGCTGCGCAGCCATGCCAGCGACTCCTGCCGCGCGGCTGCGAATCTCGCGACCGCTGCGGCCAGATCCTGGTGGTTGTAGCGGCGCTGGACAGCCCAGCCTTCGGGATCGATCGGGGGCCACTGGCGGGTCGGTTCCTCGAGCGTCAGTTGAAGTCGCGTGCGGAAGTCCTCGACCTCCTCGTCGGCGAGGTGGCAGACGATTTCGAGGATCGACCAGTCGGCCGGCGTCGGCTTGAAGCGCGCTTCGTCGGCGGTGAGCCCTTCGGTGATCGCGCACAGGCCGGCTTTGAATGACTCGAAGCGCCGGATGTAGCGATCCAGTTCGATCACGGCTGCATCTCGGCGTTCGGCACCGGCGGCGCTTCGTCCGGCGCGACCCACGCCCGGCGTTGATCGCCCGTCGGGATCGACCGGCCGCATTCCGGGCAGGTGTCGCCGGTGAGCCCGTGCAGCAGGTACCCGCAGTCGCAGCGGGGCTCCTGGAAGCGGACGGAGATTTTGAGCCCGCAGCCCTGGCAGCGTCGGGTCTTGTTGGCGGCGATCACAAGAGCCTTTGCGCAGCGCGGACAGGTGAGCGAGACGGGCACCACGCCGGTCAGGGTGGCATCGCCCGCGGCGTCGCGGTCCAGCCCTTCGAGCCGGGCCAGCAGGGGCGTGGCGATCGTCCCGAGCGACGCGACGATGGCGATCGCGCCGACGACCCGCCCGAGGGGTTCGCCGAACATCAAGTCCCAGTCCCAGATGGCCAGGACCGCCCACAGCACCACGGCCGCGGCGCACGCGATGGTCCCGACTCGGACCAGCTTGCCCGGCGACCGCCTGAAGCGCACGAGCATGAGCAGGACGGCGTGCATGGCAAGCACGCCCAGCATGGTCGCGCTGCCCGAGATCCTGGTCAGCAGGACCTCAGTTTCGTACCAGACCAGGTCCTGGATCCAGATCAGCACGAGCCATCCGCACAGGCTCAGCGC
>JADFGU010000230.1 GCA_022567535.1 Planctomycetota bacterium
ACAACAAAGTGCTCGCGGATTCCGCCGGGCTGTCACCTGACAAATCGGACATCACTAAGGGCCACAACAAAGTGCTGGCCCACCTGCCCGTAAGGCAACCGAGCGGAATCTCCAGCTACCCCTATCGTGCCCCCGCTATTGTAACACAAAACGCTGGCCCGCTACTCCTATCCGATCCGCCGGATGAAGATGTCGACAGGGATGAGCAGGAGGGATGCGACCAACAGATAAGGCCACAGCACGATCCAGAGTCGGCTTGCGCCCATGATGATCGCCGGCTCGGCACCACCGACGGCGAAGCGTGTTCCATGTGAGAGCGAAACCGCGTCCGCGATCGCGTCCTCGTTCATCCCGAGTGTGCGGAACTCTGGTGAGTACGGCGTGATGAATGCGTAGGGGACGGCGCGCACGTCCGCTCCGGAGGTGGGGTTCGCTTCACCAAGCGTCCAGCTGAACTGCTGCCCCTTCCCGTACTCGATCTGAATCGGCTTCGATTCGTAAAGCCCGGGTCCTTTGCCGAATACCTCGACCGGTACCCTCGCGCCGCCTTCGCGGAATGTGGTGAGCGTGACCGGGAGGTCGCTGACGAACTGACCGTTCTCGTCCTGGACGTCGGCGATGAGCACGACGCCGTCATCGTCGATCCGATGGCTGCACAGGACGGTGATGCGTTGCGAGAGATCGCTGCCGGTGATGCTGCGGACGAGCTGTCCCCAGAACTTGGCGAAGTCCATCCAGTCGATCCAGTCTTCAGCCCAGCGTGGCTTTGTGTCGGAGGTGAACGCGACGGTGCGTCCGAGGCCGTACCTCCATCGGGCCAACAGCGGGTCGCCCGAGTCGCTCACGATCGCGATGGTCGCGGCGGACTTTGGTGTGGTGGCGACGTAGCCTGTGAGCAACGGCAGATCGATGGCGTCGATGCCGGCGAGCGCGGGATCGTCCTCAAGGACGACGGGCTCGACGAGGCGCTCGACGAGCATCTGGTTTGCGGCGCGGAGCGCTTCGCGGGTGAAGATCTGCGGGATGCTGAAGAAGTCGTTGGTGAAATAAGATCGACCGCCGCCCGACGCGGCGATCGCTTCCATGAGCGCCATGTCCGCACCTTGGCCGATGCCGATGGTCGAGACGGTGATGAGGTCGGCGGCCATCGACTGCGCGAGCTGTTCGTACCCGAAACCCGTCGTCTGACCGTCGGAGAGGACGATGACGTGCTTTCGGCGAGCGTTGCTCTCGAGCAGTCGCTGGTGCGCGTTTTCGAGTGCGGGATGCAGGAAGGTGCCCCCGCCCGCATCCATTTGCCCGATCTTGGAGCTGATTGTGCCGAGGTCTGCAGCGGGGGTGAGTTCGAGAACGAGTCGCGCCTCGCTGTCGAACCCGATGACGCCGATCTGATCGCGCGGGTTGATGGCTTCGGCCGTCGCGATGGCGGCCCGCTTGGCGAGTTGGATCTTGACGCCAGCCATAGAGCCGGACTTGTCGATGACGAGGAAGATGGCCAGCGAAGGTCTGAGTAGATCCTTCTGGATGGGCATGCGAACGGGGAGGATCTCTTCGATGGGCGTGTCGTAGTAGCCCCCGAGCCCGAAGCTCTCGTCACCGCCGAGCATCACGAAACCGCCTCCAAAGTCTCGCACATAACTGCGGATCATCTCCATCTGTCGTCGGCTGAGCAATTCGGCGGGTACATCGGAGAGGATGAGTGCGTCGTAGCCCAGCAAGTCTGCGAGTTCATGTGGCACGCCTGCTGCGGGCCGAATGTCGGTGTCGATGCCCTCAAGTTCGAGCGCGGTTTTGAGATATGGCGTCTGGTCCTCTTCGCCGTCGATGTAGAGGACGCGGGCTTTGCCTGGGACCGAAACGATGGTGCGCACAGTGTTGTTCGCGAGTTTCGTGTCATTCTTGGGATCAAGCACGACCTCGAGTGTGTGAAAGCCTTTGTCTTCGAAAGCGAGATCGTCCAAGGAGATCGCGGACTTTCCGGCCGGAATCTGCACCGTGTCGGTAAGCACAAGGTAGCCATCCTTGTACACCCGCAGATTGGCGGTGGTATCAACCGTACTCGTGATGCGTATGGTGGCAGAGAATCCCTGGTGCACACGGACGGTGGAGGGCGCGGCGAGTTCGGCGATGGCGACTTCGGGCGGGCCAGCTTTGTCGAGGCCGACGAAGTGAACGGTCGCGGAGTCGGGATCGATCACCCTCGACCAATCGCCCTGATTCTCGTTGCCGTCTGTGAAGAACACAACGGTCCGCTCGCGCCGGGTCGAGCCACAGTTCATGGCAAGGCGCAGTGCTCGCTCCAGGTTTGTACGATCCCCGACGATCCGCTCACGGAAGCGCTCGATGGTGGTGATCTTCTCGTCAAGTTCCGCGGCGCGGAGGGCATCCTGCTCGGTCATGAGCCCGGATCGTTGGTGGCGAAGTACTTCAAGCGTCTTGTGGTGTGCGGCGAGTTCTCTTGAGGCTTCGTCGAGTTGCGTCCAGGTTTGGGCTTCGCTGTGGATCAGTTCCGCGTGCTCGCCGAAGAGGATGAGGCTGACTCGGCTCGTGTCACCGCGCTCAAGCGCGCCGGAGGCGATACGGTCTGCATCTTCGATCGCCGCGTGGATATTCTCCGCAGTCACACTCTGTGAGACATCGATGACCAGAACGAGGTGCCCCTCCTCGGCGCGCCATCGGAGCACGGGTTGCGACAGCGCTGCGGCGAGCAGGACGATGATCACGCCCCGAACTACACCTCCCGCGACGCGCGCCCACGGACTCAGGTGCGCATAGCTCTTGCGCGCCATCCACCAGACGTATAACAGCGCGACCGGTATGATCACCAACCAGAGCGGCGATTCGAAGTACATCGCTACTCCGTCCAGCGCATGCTGTAGGTAAACCACTCGAGGCACACCAGGGCCATCGCCGCCACCGCCAGTGCCATCCAGGGGAGTGTGCCGAACACGGAGGAACTCAGGACGAGTGAGTGCTCGGATGACTCGTCAGAATACGGCGCGACGCGGGACTCCGCTTCATCGGCCACGTTGACCGCGACGAACGCGGACTCGCTGCCGATATCGATCCGCAGCGGACCAACACGGCTTGTGTCTGTGATTGCGAATGTTCCTCCTCGGACGGGGATTTCGGCGGGCGGCTCATCCTCGGGGGCATCGGCGCGGATCAGGCTGATGTGCGTGATCGAGTCGGGAAGCGGGCGCAGCGGGCGGATGATCGAGCCAACCTGGGCCTGAGGCTCGACCCAGGCCGTCTGTTCTTCCGCGAGATACGTCAGAGCGTTTCGCAGCAGAATCGGGAAACTGTTGCGGAAGGGCAAGTCAGTCTCGAGGACGTCGAACGCGAGGTACAGCACGTCGCGGCCGGGCTGGCGAAGGTGGACGATGACGGGATCGCCGTCGCCGGTGCTCGCGAGCACGTCTGCCCGCCCGAGGACATCCAGTTCCTGGACGCGGGTGACGGTTGCGCCTTCGAATTCGACGAAACGCATGAGTGGATGGTCGCGGTCATCAACGGCCAGGACGGGCTCGCTCAACTCACCGACGACGCGTACGGAAAGATCCTCGGTCATCTCATTGATCAGGATGAACCGCCCGCTTTCGGGGAGGCGCTGGGGTGCCCAGTTGT
>JADFGU010000231.1 GCA_022567535.1 Planctomycetota bacterium
GGCCTTCGCAACGAAGTTGGAGAACCATTGGGCCTCGGCCGGCGTGGCCAGAAGCAGAACCATCCATGCGAAAAATATCGGAGTCCCCCAACGTCGCATCTCTCCCTCCCCTGGATAGATGTTGGCGTGCGCGCGTGCGCAAGGCAGCACGGCGTATCACCTCAGTTTTGTTATCGACCCGTTGGGGGCGGGAACTGTGGTCCTAGTGAACCAATTCATCCGGATTTACCGGTCTCGCCTATTTTCCGCCGTTCATCATTGGGAACATCTCATTCACGATGGTGATAGCAGCCGGGCCGACCAGCACCACGAACTCGCCATCGGCGACATCCAGCGTGAACGCGCGGACCGCCTCGATTCCTCCGGCATAAAGCTTGCGAGCATCTTGGAGTACGACCTGAGCCATGCAGCCTTCGTGGTTCTCGGAACGTGGGCGGGCACGCGGTGCCGATCGCGACGCGACAGCCCGGTGCCCTGAGAGCCTACAGCCCGACGAGCGATCCCGCCAACCCGCACAACCGGCAACCCTTGCCGGGCGATCCCCACACCCCCGCGCCTGGGCGCAAAGTACGCACAGAGTCGGGCCGATACGTGGGTGGACCAGTGGAGTCGCACGATGAGCAGCACGGACCGCGCGTTCAACCAGGTCAAGGCCATCCTCGGCAAGCTCGATCGTTCGATCGACGAGGCCCGTCGGCGTCGGCTGAACAAGGATCAGTCCCAGGTGGTCCCCTCCACGCCCGTCGAGCCGCCCAGATTCGGTCGGGCTCAGCCCCTCCGCGACACGCCTGAACGCCCGCGACGCGCCTCCCCGCTCCATCGCTGGCAATGAAAATCGAAGAGAAGATCGGCGTTCCTGATCCACTTTCCCACGCCCTCTGCAAGAGGTCACCGACGCATGTTCGGCAAATCCAGGCACTCGAGTCGCAAGCACCCCAGGGCATCGAGCAATAACCCCGCCGATCGTCCACCCCCGCCAGAGCCCACGCTCCCGCGCCAGCACAAGGTCCTCGCAACCTACGAGCAGCTCGGCCAGACGCTGGTGGCGACCGTGACCGTGCAGGCCCTGTCCGGCCCGGACGCGGAAGACCTGACCACCGAGGTCCGTCGCTGGCTCGATAACACCGACGCTGAAACCCCCGCACGACACATCGTCTTCGACCTGCAGAACGTCCAGTACATGGACTCCGGGTGCATCGGCATCATGGTCGAGCTGCTCAACGCGATCCAGCAGTCCAAGGGCCGCATCGCCCTGGTCAACACCGGCCACAACGTCGAGTACCTGTTCAAGCTCACACGTCTGGACCGCCTCTTCCCCATCTGCCGCGATGTCATGAAAGCCATCGAGGTCGTCGAGCGCGCAGCCTAGCAGACCCGGTCCAGCGGTTGCAAGCAGCGCGTCGCACGTTCACCTGAACGGACTCCCATGATGACGAGCCCTTCGCGCGAGCGAAGCGTGTTGTGTATCCAGCACGCCCAGCACCCTGTGCTCGCGCCCAAGGCTCGTTCACGCTGGACGCCGAGTCTGAGCCCGTTGCGGGCGAAGGCTCGGATCGGGCACGTCGTCGGAGCAATCCGAGCCTTCGCGGACTCAGACTCGGCGTCCCAGACCCATCGCAGCGCTCAGTGGTTTCCGTCGTCCGCCGGCGACGCGATCCACTCCCTCACGCGCGTCTCGAGCAGATCCAGCGGCAGCGCGCCCTGCCCCAGCACCACCTCGTGAAACCCGCGCAGATCGAACCGCTCGCCCAGCGTCTCCTCCGCCGACGCACGCAGCTCGCGGATCCTGAGTTCGCCGATCTTGTACGCGCACGCCTGCCCCGGCCACCCGATGTACCGATCGATCTCGGCGTTCACGTTGGTCTCGCTCAGGGCCGTGTTCGCCAGCAGAAAGTCCACCGCCCGCTGCCGCGACCATCCCTTGGCGTGGATGCCTGTGTCCACCACCAGCCGGCACGCCCGCCACATCTCGTAGGTCAGGCGTCCGAAATCGGAGTACGGCTCCTCGTACATGCCCCGCTCGCCGGGGCCGGTCTCGAGCCCGAGCCGCTCGGCGTACAGCGCCCACCCCTCGACATAGGCCGTGAAACCAAGCCGCCGACGAAACTCGTGCACGCCCTCCATCTCGTTCGCCAGCGCCAGCTGCAGGTGGTGCCCGGGCACCGCCTCGTGCAGCGCCAGCGCCACCATCTCGTACTTCGGTCGCTGCTCGACCCGGTACGTGTTCGCTGTGAAGAAACCCGCCCTGCCCGTCTTGAGCGACCCCCCGCTGTAGTACGCGGTGGGGGAGCTGGGCGCCTGCAGCGGCGACATCTCCTTGACGCCGTACGGCAGCCTTGGGAGCGTCCTGAACAACCCCGGCAGGTGCGCATCCATCCGCTTGCAGATGTCGCGGTAGCCCGACAGCAGCTCCTCGGACGTGCTGTAATAAAAACGCGGATCCGTGCGCAGGTACGCGATGAAGCCTCCCAGCAACTCGTCGCCCGTGTCCCGGTCCTTGTGCGGGTAGTCCGTGCGGGCGATGAGGTCGATCATCTCGGCCCGGATGCGCGCGACTTCATCCAGCCCGATGGCGTGGATCTCATCCGCGCTCAGGTCGGTGGTCGTGTGCCTCCTCAGCGCCAGCTCGTACGCCGCCAGCCCGTCCACACCCTCCGACGCCGCGATCGACGCGCGACACGCGGGGATGTACTCGTCGCGCAGGTACTCGCCCAGCCGACGCATCGCCGGCAGCACCTCCTCCGCGATCGCTTTGGCCGCCTCCTCGCGCAGCACGTCGTCCGCGGGCAGTTCTGCCATCGGCGTGAAGAACGGCGAGCGCGTCGCATCCGCGACTATCTCCTCGCCCGCCAACTCGAAGCACTGCTCGTCCGTGCCCGCCACGACGATACTCGGCGGCGTTCGGCCGGCCGACACGCCCAACGACATCTGCTCGATCGTCTGGTCGATCAGCGTCGGGATCGCCCGCAGCCGCACCACGTAGTCCACATAGTGCGCCCGCTTGAGGAACGGCAGGCGCTCGTGCATCTGCGCGAGCCATATCTGCGGGCCCCACCGCGCGTCCACGGGCGTCTGCTCCGGGAAAAATTCGGCCCCGGCCAGCAACATCGTGAGCGACAGCTGGAGAAGCGCCGCGTCCACGTGATCCTGTTCGGTGAAAGTATGGGCATCGAGGGAAGCCAGCGCCTCCAGCCGACGAAGCCGATGCCCAAGCTCGCGCACACGACGCTCGTACGCCGACGGGCTCTCGTCGCGGAGCCGATCGTTGTACCGCGTGTCGCCGCGCTGGCTGGCCGCGATCGGATCCTCGCGCGCCATCCACTGGACGTGCTCGTCCAGCAGCACGATGAGTTCCGGGCAGCGGACCAGTGGCTCGGTCGCCCCGCCCGCCGGGTCCGACGCCGGGTCGTCCTGCATCCCCAGGGCGGATCCCGCCGCCAGCGCCGCGCACACGCACGCGAGACCCACACACCATGACCTGCTCGATGGTTTCATCTTGCGGAGCCTACGCCCGTGCAGCACGCCGGGTTCCAACGGGCCGCCCTGGTTCCGCCGATCCCGCCCGGATCGCGCGGGTAC
>JADFGU010000232.1 GCA_022567535.1 Planctomycetota bacterium
ACGACGCGGAGACCTCGTTGGGCGTGATCGAAGGAATGTACCGCTCGAACAGCTCCAGGCGCTGCGCGGGCGAGAGAATGGGCTCACCCGCGGCGATGGCGGTGTTGTACGAGGCGAGAAGCCTCGAGGACGGCACCGTGCCCGCGGTGCGCTCGTCGAATCGGACCTGGGCCAGCGTCTCGCTCCTGGCGGCGTCGATCTCCGAGGCGGCAAACCCGTGCAGGCGGGCGCGTTGCAACTCGGTGGCGATCTGTCCCAGCGACGCTCGCCACGAATCGGGCTCGCCGCGCGCGGTGAGCTGCGTCCACCGGATGGCGTTGGCGAAATCTCTGGCCGAAGCGCTGCCGGTGAGGAAGGCCGCGTCGCCCGCGTCGATAATCGCGCCGAGGCGCCGGTTGAAGGCGAACTGCCCGAGGCGTTCGACAAGATCGCGGCGCAGGGCCTGCTCGTCGGTTGCCGGGGCTCGCGGCGGCCCCACGCGGTGGATCCCGATCTCGGAGTTGACGAGCTCCGGATCGGTGACGACGATCGCCCGGTGGGCGGGGTAGGCCTTGACGGCGGGATCCTGATCCGTGGGCCTGGGCGTGCGCTCACCGCGCGAGAAGTGGCGCTTGATGAGCGCGAGCATGTCGTCCGGATCCGCGTCGCCGACGACGATGAGCGTCATGTTGGAGGGAACGTACCAGCGGCTGTAATAATCGGTGAACTGCGGGCGCTGCATATTGCGCAGCCGCTCCTCGGTGCCGATGGGCAGGCGCTGTCCGAAGATCGAGCCGGGGGCGATGCGCTCGAGCATCTTTTCCATGGCCCGCTGCTGCCCGCCCTCGCGCGTGCGCTTCTCTTCGAGGATGATCTGCCGTTCGGCGTCGATCTCGTCTTCGAGCAGCAACATGCCGAAGGCGGCGTCGGCGAGGAAGAGCATGCCGGCGTCGAGTGTCTCGATGTCGTTCTCGGGCAACTGGATCTTGTAGGCGGTGTGGTCGAAGCCCGTGTGCGCGTTCTGGTGTCGGCCGAAGGTGAGCCCCATGTCCTCGAAGTGTTCGCGGAGGGTGCCGGGAGGGAAGTGCTCGGTGCCGTTGAACGCCATGTGCTCGAGGTAGTGCGCCACGCCCCGCTGGTCGTCGGTCTCGTTGAGCGACCCGCTGGAGACGTGCAGCCACATGGTCACGCGGGCGGGCGGCTCCCAGTGCTCGCGGATGATGTAGGAGAGCCCGTTGTCGAGCCGGCCGACGATCAGCTCGGGGTCGGTCGGCAGGGGCTGGGCAAACGTGGGGATCGCCAGAACAACCCACGCGATGAGTGTGCAGCAACGCTTCATCCAATCACTCCTGCAACGGCGCCTCGGCCCCGGACGATACCGCCGACGGGCCGACGTGTTGCAGCCGGTGCCGGGCACGGACGATAGGCGGGTGGGGCATGGTCACGGCGTTTGTCACGGCGTGGCGGGTTCGGCGATCAGGTCGCACAGATGCCGACAGCTTTTTCCCTTGTCGAACCGGCCTGCGGCGATGCCCGCGATGGTGGTCTCGATCCGCGAGCGGACCTTGCCGAGGTCCAGGTCCGACAGCTCGATCGAGCCGCGCTGACCGGTGCTGAGCAGCCAGTATTCGGCCGAGCCGGCGGGAACGGGCGGTGGTTCGGGTGCGTCGGGCTCGAAGTGGTACGGCAGTGCGAGCGCGTAGATGCCCAGCTGCAGGTCGGCCCTGGCCGGGGTGAGCCTGGTCTTGGTTGGGGCGCCGGTCTTGTAGTCGATGATGCGAAAGCCCGCGTCGGTCCGGTCGATGCGGTCGAGCTTGGCCTCGACGCGGTGGGTGACGCCGCCGAACACGAACGGGAACACAACCCGCGACTCCACCGCGAGCACGTGGTCGTGAGCGGAGTGCAGTGTGTGGAACGTCAGCCGGAGCTGGGCCTCGACCTGGGCACGCATGGACGTTTCGATCGTCGCGTCGGGCGGTGCGGTTTCGATCAGCGTGCGTCGGCCGATGTCGAGCATCTCGTCCAGCCCGGGGGTCGGCGTGCCCGAGGCGTCGGCGTCCATCCATCGGCGATAGAAGCGCTCCAGCGCGGCGTGGACGACCGTGCCGAGCTGCAGTGCTGTGCTCGGCGATTCGGGCACGCGCAGCACGTACCTGGCGTAGTAGCAGCGCGGGCAGTCGAGGTACTGCTGGACGTGGGTGTAGCTGAGCCTGAGCGGGCCTTTCACCGGCTCGAAGAGCGGACGGCCACCCGGGGCGGCGGTCGTCGCGGCGACCAGCGACTCGGCCCACTGCCCGAGCCCGACGCCGGCGGCCCAGTCGGGCGCGACCGCGAACTCGTCTACGTGCGCCGCGACGGCCAGCCGGGCCGACGCGTCGCGCAGACGACCCGACAGCGCGTCCAGCGCCTCGGGGGTGATGTTGGGATCATCGGCGGCGTGGAGGGCGTCGGCGGCGGACGTGCGTGCGGTGTCTCGCGCCCGGTCCAGCACGTCCTGCTGGGCGTTGATGGTCTCGGGGCTTGGCGATTGATCCGCGGGACGGCGCGGCGCGTCCGCGTCGTCGTCGATCGCTCGCACGACTTCGCTCAGCGTGGGATCCGCCGTGATCTCCTGGAAGAAGTGGGTCGAGGCGCTGGGGGTCTTTGTCTTCCTGGTCAGCAGGACGAGGCGGCGCCTGGCGCGCGTGCAGGCGACATAGAAGACGCGGCGTTCCTCGGCGAGCTGACGCGCCCTGGCGTCGCGCGGATCGCCCTGGCGCGGCACGAGCCCGTCGGGAAGATCGTCCGGCAGCGAACCCGAGGTGAGCGGGTAGCCGTGCCCGGGGCTGACGCGTGGCACGTACACCGTGTCAAACTCGAGCCCCTTGGACGAGTGCGCGGTGAGGAGTCGCACGGCGTTGACGGAGGGGTCAAAGCGTGCGTCCTCTTCGCTGTCGCCCTCGACGCGGTCGCGCCCCGCGTCGCGGAGAGACTGGTCCTGCGCGTCGAGATCGTCGTAGTAGGACCGGAATGCAGCCAGGTCGGCCGGCGGGTCGAGTCGATCCATCCGATCGTGAACGAACCGCAGCAACGTGACAAGGTTTGCCACGCGTACAGCGCGCTCGGGCGGCGCGAGCAGCTCGGCGAATGCGACGCCGGTCAGTGTGATGATGCGGAAGACCACGTCGTACGCCGGTGTGTGCGAGGCCAACTCGTGCAGCTCGTCGTACCGGGCGCTGAACATCGCCAGGGCGCGGTCGTCGTCGGCGCGGCGCTTGATGAACTGCACGAACGATGGGGTGTCGGGGCGCTCGTCCGGGTGTAGCGCGGCGCGGGAGGCTTCCGCCCGATGGTCCGTTTCAAGCCGGGCCAATTGCTGCGAATCCATGGCCAGCGGGGGTCGGATGAGCAGTCGCCGCGCGGCGTGGCGGGCGTTGGGATCGACCAGCAGCTCGATCCAGGCCAGCACGTCCTTGACACCCGGGTCGTCCGCGGCGCTGTGCCGACGGGCCGTCTGCACCGGGATCCCGCACACGCGCAGGGCCGACCCGATGCGGTCCAGATCGCCGTGGGTGCGAGCGATCACGGCCATGTCCTTGTAGTTTTTGCCGGCGGTT
>JADFGU010000233.1 GCA_022567535.1 Planctomycetota bacterium
GGTGGGGACGGCTCGGACTTGGCCTCGGCCTGGACTTGCGACTCTGCCCCGGTATCGAGCGATCCGGGCTGGGCGGCACGGTCCAGCTCGGACGCCACTGGGTCCGGGGCAACCTCGGCGCGGGTCGGTGGGATCGGCTGAGGTCGCGAGGCGATCGTCCACACGATCCCTGCGATCGATGCCGACCCGAGAATCCCGACCGCGATCCACTTGGCGGCGGAGGTGGTCCAATCCTGCTTGGGGGTAGCCATCGCACGGTTCCTTATCTGCCCACGGTCGTCTCTCGCAGCGAGCGCATCTCGTCGCGCAGCGCCGCCAATCGCGCCAGCCCGGGCTTGGGCTGCCCGTTCACATCAATCAGCCCGCCGGCGACCATCTCGAACCGCCGCGACCCGTCGGCGAGATCCTGCCAGCAGACGCTCTGCACGTAGGGCTTGGCGGCGGCGAGGCGTCCGACGGCGGCGATCCAGTCGCCCTGGCGCTTTGGCGACCACGCCTGCCCCCACTGCCCCGGCTCAAAGCCGTCCTGGGCCTGGAGCATCTCGCTGGGCGCGCCGAAGGCGGTCAGCGCAATCGGCCTCTCGAACTCCGCGAATCGATCCAGCATCTCCGAGATCGCCAGCAGGTCGCGCGACGCGCCGCCGGGGCTCGGCTCGCCCAGTTGAAGCCGAATGCCCAGAACGTCATAGCTCACCGCCGCCTGTGCGATGAGGTCGCAGTACAGGCGGGGCTCAAGCGTGTTGCGCGCATCGGCGCCGTACTCGCCCCAGGGGTGGGTGATCTCGATCTGGATCACGGCCCTGGGGTGGAGCTTGCGCACGACCATTGTGCACACGCGGGTGAGGTCGATCACCTGCTCGGGCGCCAGCCGGAAGTTCTCGCTCGCGTGCATACCGGACACGATGGTCCACACCGGCGCGGATCGCCGGTACCGAATTACGAGCTGGCGAACATGCTCGTAGATCAGCTCGCGCAGCGTCTCGTAGTCGTTCTCCCATATGTGCAGCCAGTCCGGGACGGCGGCGTCGCGGAAGTCGATCACCGGCCCGGCGACAACCGGGAGCTTGGCCTTGCGCACCGCCCACTCGATCCAGCGGTCCGTGTTCCCGAACGAGTACGCGCCCTCGCTGGGCTCCAGGTCGTTCCACCGCATCGGCACGCAGACGAAGTCGCACGACCGACGGAGCGATTCGCACAGCGCCTGGCTGAACATCGACGGATTCACCGCGCATCCGACGCGCGGCAGCGAGCCGAGGATGACGCTCCCGCCGTCGCTCGATCGCACGGGCACGCCGGCCCCGAATGCGTCGTTCTCGTCCGAGCGTCGGGCCCTGGCGAGCGCCCGCTTGTACAGAGCGCCCGCAGCGCGCTGCGCCAACTGCTGATCCGCCCGGCGCAGCGCAAGCTCCTCGCCGGCGTCGACGCACAGGCAGATCGCCAGCCGCGCCTGGCGGTCCGCCTCGAGCGAGTACCCGCCGAGCCTGTCGGTCGGCATGGTCCTTTGCGAGACCAGCGCCCGCGAGAACGCGTCGCGCGCCCGTGCGAAGTGCTCCATGACCGGGTCGTCCTCGGGCAGGTCGAACAGCCCCCAGTCCTCCAGCTCGTTGAGGATGAGCATGATGCGCCGCCGGGCCAGCTCCAGGGAGAGCAGGTACGGCTGGTCACGCTCGGGCAGCACGCAGGTGCGCAGCAGCAGATCGCCCATGGGCGCGTCCGAGCCGGGCTTGGGCTCGATGCGGTACTGCAGCGCGAGCCCGGCGGTGCCGGCGGCGGTTTTCTCGCACCGGATCCGGCCGTCCTCGACGAAAATGCGCGCCGGAACGACGACGCCCCCCTGCCCGAACAGACAGGCGTGCCCGAGCGAGATCGTCGCCGCCTCATCTCCCTCGCTCAAAAACGCGAACATCAGCATGCGGGGACGAACACCTCCTGGACCGACCCCTGGGGTGTTGAGTCGGCGTGGGAGTATTGTTGCTGCATGTGGGCTCCCAGCAACCCCGCCGACGGTACGATTGCTCGATGACCACCACCCGAACGCACGATCAGGCCCCGCTAAGCTCGACCGACCTTGCCCTGCCCGGCCGACGCCGCGGCAAGGTCCGCGATATCTACCGGCTGCCGGGCTTGGCGGGCGAGCCCGACCGCCTGGCCATCATCGCCACCGACCGCATCTCGGCCTATGACGTCGTCCTGCCCACCGCCATGCCGGGCAAGGGCCGCCTGCTGACCGAAATCTCTGTCTGGTGGCTGCGGTTCATCGAGCGCGAGGGACTTTCGCGGACCCACCTGCTCTCGACGGATCCGGCGGATCTGCCGGCGGAGGCGTTCGCGGGCTCGACCACGCGCCGGGCGGACCTCGCCGGACGCCTCATGATCGGCCGATACTGCCGCGTTGTGCCCATCGAGTGCATCGTCCGCGGCTACCTCGAGGGCTCGGGCTGGCGCGACTACCGGGCAAGCGGGCGTATCAGCGGCCTGGAGCTGCCGCCCGGGCTCGTGCAGTGCGATCGTCTGCCCGAACCGATCTTCACGCCCACGACCAAGGCCGAGCCCCCCTTGCACGACGAGGCTGTGACCTTCGAGCGTGCGTGCGAGATCGCGGGGAGGGAGCTGATGGAGACGCTTCGCGCGCGATCGCTGGCGATCTACGCCGCCGCCGCCGAGCACGCGCTGGATCGCGGCCTCATCATCGCGGATACCAAGTTCGAGTTCGGGCTTCCCCTCGGCGCGGATGGCGAGCCTGTCGGCGAGGATCCGATCCTCATCGACGAAGCGCTCACGCCGGACAGCTCGCGCTTCTGGCCGGCCGACACTTACGAGCCCGGGCACGCCCAGCAGAGCTTCGACAAGCAGTTCGTTCGCGAGCACCTGCAGACGCTCGTGGACGCGGGTCAATGGGACAATCGCGACCCGGGCCCTGCGCTGCCCGACGAGATCGTGTCCAGGACGCTCGCCAAGTACCGCGAAGCCCTCGACCGGCTGACGAAGTAGACGCTCGGGCGCCTCCGGCCACGCCCCCACGCTCCACGCCCACTCCGCCTCCTCTGCTCTCCCCCCTTCGTCGCTTCGTCGCTACGTCGCTTCTCCCATCCGTCTCTGCCAGCAAATGGCAGCCGGAGAGGACCCCCTGCTCGCGCAGGGGGCTCTGTTTGTCACTCCGTCACTTTGTCACTTCCCCCTCACGGACACCCGGCCACGAACGCATTCTGGAAGCAGAGGAAGTCGAAGATATCGCAGGCCGGGTCGGGATCGCACTCGCAGGCGTACGACTCGCCGCTCACAAACGAACTCTGGAAGCACAGGAAGTCGAAGAAGTCCAGCGTCCCGCTGCCGTCGCAGTCGGGGTAACACTCGCAGCCCCACTCCCACGTCTCGCCGTTGGGGGCGCCGTCGTCGCCGCCAAAGAGGACAGTCACGCCGCGGACGCTGTCGTAGGCCATGGCGTGCCGATTGCGTGGAGACGGGCCGGTGGTGGCGGCCAGCGTCCAGGACGTGCCGTCCCACTCCCATGTCTCGCCGTTGGTGTGTGGGGGCACGCCCAGATCGCCGCCGAAAAGGA
>JADFGU010000234.1 GCA_022567535.1 Planctomycetota bacterium
CCCGCGCCTGCTCGAGCAGAAACTCAACCACCTCGCGCCCCGCGCCCAGCCCCTTGGCCCTCGGGTCCACCGCGACCGAGCGGATCTCCGCGATGCTGGGCGAGTGCACCGCCAGCGCGCCGGTGCCGATAATCCGATCCGCGACCTCGACCACGACAAACTCGCCGATGCAGCGCTCGATCGAGCCCAGCGGCCGGGGCAGCGTCAGCCCCTGCTCCGCCCACGCGTTGACCAGCCGCGCGATCTCGGGCGCGTCGACGGGCCGCGCTGATCGGACGCACGGAACCACGGCTCCGTTGTCCGTCGGCGTGCCGGTGATCGGCTCGGACTTGAGCGCGGCATCGATGATCACTTGGGCACTCCCTCGCCCGGCTGCATCCGCGTCTGCGCATCGTCCAGAGCATCCAGTTTCTTCGCGGCCGATTCGAGCGCCACCGAGACGCGCCCGGGCGCGGTTCCGCCCGGCACATCCCGACGCGCCAATGTGGACGCGAGTGTCAAGCACGCGTGAACGTCCTCGCCGGCCGCCGGCGCGTGCGCGCGGATGGCGTCGATGGACAGTTGTTCCAGCGTCACGCCGCGCTCGATCGCCGCGCGGACGATCAGCCCCACCTGCGTGTGCGCATCGCGGAAGGGCACGCCCCGCCCGACCAGGTGATCGGCCAGTTCCGTGGCATTTGCGAACCCGCCCAGGGCTGCGCGCTGGCACGCCTCCCGGTTGACCTCCATACCGCTGAGCACCCGCGCCAGCATCCGCAGGCAGATCGAGAGCCGATCGTTCGCGTCAAAGAGCGGCTGCTTGTCCTCCTGCAGATCCTTGTTGTACGCCAGCGGCAGGCCCTTCAGTGTGACCAGGAGCGCCGTCTGATCGCCGACGATCCGCCCGCACGCGCCGCGGATAAGCTCGAGCGCGTCGGGGTTCTTCTTCTGCGGCATGATCGACGAGCCGCTGCTGACGCCGTCGTCGAACGTGAAGAACCCGAACTCCGCGGTCGCGTACAGGATCATCTCCTCCGCGATGCGCGACAGGTGGACCGCCGCGAGCGCGCACGCCGCGAGCGTCTCGACCACGAAATCGCGATCCGACACCGCGTCGAGGCTGTTGGCGGTGATGCCGTCGAAGCCCAGCTCGGCCGCGATCTTCTCGCGGTCGATCGGGTACGTCGTGCCCGCCAGCGCCGCCGACCCCAGCGGGCAGACGTTTACGCGCGTGCGCGCGTCGGCGAGCCTGGCCGCGTCGCGATCCAGCATCTCGACGTACGCCAGGCACCAGTGCGCGAGCAGGATCGGCTGGGCGCGCTGGAGGTGCGTATACCCCGGCATCGGTGTGCTGCGCTCGCGCTGCCCGAGCCGGACCAGCTCGCGCTGCACGCCGCGGATCTCGCCCACCCGCTCGTCGATCGCACCCCGCGTCCAGAGGCGCAGGTCCGCAGCGACCTGGTCGTTTCGGCTGCGCCCCGTGTGCAGCTTCTTGCCGAGGTCGCCCAGCATCTCGATCAGCCGCTGCTCGACCCACGAGTGGACGTCTTCTGCGCCCGAATCAACGGGCGGCTCGGGGGAGCCGTGCACCTCGGCATCGAGATCGACTAGCGCCAACAGCAGCCGACCGACCTCATCCGTCGTCAGCACGCCCGCCCCGCCCAGCGCGCGGGCCCACGCGGTTGAGCCCTCGATGTCTTGATGAACCAGCCGCCAATCGATCGGCAGCGAGTCGTTGAACGCGCGGAAGAGCGCGTCGGGGTCAGCGGCGAATCGGCCGCCCCACATCGCCCTTCGCTCGTCCGCCATCAGGCCTGCGCCCCTTGCTCAGCCTCGAGCCGCTTGAGACCCGCGATCCGCTCGGGCAGCGACAGCAGCCGGATGAAACCCTCCGAGTGCTTCTGGTCGAACACGTCGTCCGGGCCGAACGTCGCGAACTCCTCGGCATACAGGCTGTTGGGGCTCGAACGCTGCACGGGCGTGGCGTGGCCCTTGTACAGCTCGACGACGATGGTCCCGTCCAGTTGCGACGCGATCGACTCGGCCGCGGCGCTGATCGCCTCGCGCATCGGCGTGAACCACCGCCCGTTGTAGACCAATTCCGCGAACGTCAGCCCGAGGTGCTCGCGAAAGTGCAGTGTCTCCCGGTCCAGCACGATCTCCTCCAGCGCCCGCAGCGCTTCCAGGACGATGGTTCCGCCGGGCGTCTCGTACAGCCCGCGCGACTTCATGCCCACGAGCCGATTCTCGACCATGTCCACACGCCCCACGCCGTGCCTCCCGCCAAGGTCGTTCAGGTGGGCGAGCAACTCGTCGGGCTCCATCGCCAGACCGTCCACCGCGGTCGGTCGGCCTCGCTCGAAATCGACCATGACCCGGACCGGCTCGTCCGGCGCGTCGTTCGGGGACACGGTCAGCATCCACGCGTCGTCGGGCGGGGGCGACCACAGGTCCTCGATCGCCCCGCCCTCGTGCGAGACGTGCCACAGATTCCGGTCCCGGCTGTAGATCTTCTTCGCCGTCGCCGAGCACTTGATGTGGCGCTGGGCGAGGTATTCGAGCAGGTCCTCGCGCGAGCGCATGTCCCACAGCCGCCACGGCGCGATGACCTCCATCTCCGGGGCCAGCGCGTTGTACGTGCTCTCGAAGCGCACCTGGTCGTTGCCCTTGCCCGTGCACCCGTGCGCCAGCGCGTCGGCCCCGACCTTGTGCGCGATCTCGACCTGGGCCTTGGCGATGATCGGGCGCGCCATCGCCGTGCCCAGCAGGTATCGACCCTCGTACACGCCGCCGGTGATGATCGTGGGGAAGACATAGTCGCGGACGAACTCTCGCTTGAGATCCACGACGTAGCAGTCGCAGGCCCCGGACCGGATCGCCTTGTCCTCGATGCCGGCCAGCTCGTCCGCGCCCTGCCCGACGTCGGCGGCGAAGCAGACCACCTCGCAGTCGTGGTTCTCCTTGAGCCACGGCACGATGGCCGAGGTGTCCAGCCCGCCCGAATACGCCAGCACCACCTTGCGCGACATCGCATTCTCCGATCCTCGCGGCTCCCCCGCGCGCGAGTCCTTCAGTTGAGCAGCCCGCACAGCAGCGCGTTCTGCGTGTGCATCCGGTTCTCCGCCTGGTCGTACACGACCGACGCGGGCGCGTCGAAAACGTCGCCGGTGACTTCGAGCCCGCGCCGGGCCGGGAGGCAGTGCATGAACAGCGCCTCGCCGTCGATGCCGTCACTCGCCCTGGCCATGACCGCCGCGTCCACCTGGTACGCCGCGAACGCCGACGCCTTGGTCGACCGTTCCTCCTGTCCCATCGAGACCCACTTGTCGGTGTAGACCGCGTGGTGGCCGACGACGGCGCCCAGGTCGTGCGTGATCACCAGCCGCGAGCCCGTGATCGCGGCCAGCGCGCCCGCGCGATCGGCGACGGTTGTGGCGGGCTCGTAACCCGGCGGCGTGATCGCCGTGAAGTCGACGCCCAGCGTGGCGCACAGCAGCATCAGCGAGTGGCAGACGTTGTTGCCGTCGCCGACAAACGCCAGCCGCTTGCCCGCAAGCCCGCCCAAGTGCTCGCGCAG
>JADFGU010000235.1 GCA_022567535.1 Planctomycetota bacterium
CGCAACACTCGGGATCAACGATTCCGTGCGCCCCCGAGGAAGTGTTGTGTTTGGAATCCTGGGGGACGGCGCGGTCCTGCACGAAACTACGGTGCTCACCGGCACGAGCGAGCCTCAGTTGTGCCGGGTCGATGTGACGGGTGTCACTCTGTTGACGCTCGTCACGGATTACGGTGATGCGCTTGACCTGGCGGATCATGCGGACTGGGGTGGAGCCAGACTCCTGCGACCCGCAGACTTCAAACGCAAGCGGCGTCCAAGCCCAAGCCGAACGTCCCTGTTCGGACGGCAGCGCTGAATGAAGAGCAAGACGGTATGCCCCGTACGCAAGTCGTGACCGTCCGCCCGCCCGCGCCACGCAGCTTGAAGCCTGCGCGAAGCCCCGCGAGAAGCCCTTTCTCGCTGCGGCAGGTTATTGTGTTTCTCGGAGCGATTTCGACTCTCGCTCGGGGCGCGTCAGCGGGCGGTGCACCGCCGGACATAGTCCTCGATGCAGAGTCACGACGTATCGCCATGATCGAACGCGTCATCCCGAGCGTGGTGGCGGTGTTCGACTCAGAGCTGTCGGGTGGAGGATCAGGAGTGTTGATAGACTCCGAAGGCTATGGACTCACCAACTATCATGTTGTGGCCGGTATGCTGGACACGAGGCGAGGATTGGGCGGGCTCAGCGACGGAGAGGTCTATGATCTCGAGGTGCTGGGCATCGATCCGACCGGGGACGTCGCGAATGAGGCTTCCGGTTGGACCGACGACGTCGTCCTCGTCGGTCATCTGCCGTTCATGGGCAGGCTCGCCGCGCGACTCGTGGCGGGGCGGGAGGATCCCGGCGTCGCCGCGTTTCGGCCCGGCGGCATGCTGTGTCTCGAGCGCGGCGAGGAGGGCGGCTGGGAGATCGCCTGGATGCTGCGCCCCGAGCTTACGCCGGTGTAAGGCGTGGCCGTCTCCGCCACCGCCGTCGGCGAGCCGCCGCGCCTGCCCGTGCAATGGGCGCTCGCGGGCGTCGGCGCGGCGGCGCTGGCGGCCGGCGCGCTGTTCCTCGGCGCCGACGGTTGGCGGCGCGGCGTGTTGCTGCTGGTCGGCGGCATGCTCGGCGTGAGCCTCTATCACGCCGCGTTCGGCTTCACCGCGGCGTACCGCAATGCGATCGTGCGCCGCGAGATCTCGGGCGTGACCGCGCAGTTGGTCATGCTCGCGGCGGCGATGCTCCTGTTCGCCCCGGTGCTCGCGCAGGGCGAGATATTCGGCCAGCGCGTGGCCGGCGCGGTCGCGCCCGTCGGCGTCCAGGTGGCGGTGGGAAGTTTCCTGTTCGCGCTCGGAATGCAGCTCGGCGGGGGCTGCGGCTCGGGCACGCTCTATACCGTGGGCGGCGGCTCGACGCGCATGCTGTTGACGCTCGCGGCGTTCTGCGCGGGCGGGTTCTGGGCCAGCCTCGACATGCCGTTCTGGCGGCAGGCGCCGGGCTGGGGCAGCATCTCGCTGGCCCGCGAGCTTGGCTGGGAAATCGCGCTTTCGCTGCAGCTCGGCGCGCTGCTCCTCGTCTGGCTCGGGCTGCGCCGTTGGGCGCGCGGCGCGGGGCAACGGCCGCTGTGGGGCGGCCTGACCTGGCGGCGGGCGCTCACCGGGCCGTGGCCGTTGTTGTTGAGCGCCGGGCTGCTGGCGGGGCTCAACTGGGTGACGCTCGTCGTCGCCGGTCATCCGTGGACGATCACCTGGGGGTTCACGCTGTGGGGCGCCAAGGCGGCCGCGGCGGTGGGTTGGGACCCGTCGACGAGTCCGTTCTGGACCGGCGGGTTCACGCAACGGGCGCTCGACCGCGGCGTCCTCGAGGACATCACCTCGGTGATGAACATCGGCATCATCCTCGGCGCGCTCACCGCGGCGGGGCTCGCGGGCAAGTTCGCGCCGGTCCTCAGGCTGCCGCCGCGGTCGTTGCTCGCCGCGGCGATTGGCGGACTCCTGATGGGCTATGGCGCGCGGATCGCGTTCGGCTGCAACATCGGCGCGTTCTTCTCGGGCGTGGCGTCGACCAGCCTGCACGGCTGGCTGTGGATCGTTTGCGCGATCGCCGGCAGCTGGATCGGCGTTCGCCTGCGCCCGTGGTTCGGACTGACTAACTGAAGCATTGTTCGTTCACCTTTGCTCAAGTCAAAGGTGCACTGCGTTCAAGCGCCACGCAGGCTTCCGCCGCAGGGGCGGTGGCCCCCAATTATTGCGATCAAAGGGGGCGCGGGCTGGCGCGTATTCCGAACGGAACCGTTCGGAATACGCTCCAGATAGTTCGCTGCGCACGTCAGCGTTGGGGTACGCGCCAGTTCCCGGTTGCATCGCGACAGACGATTCCGGCGAATGTGCGGTCCTGGGCGCCCGAGTTGATCTCTTGGACAAACCGCCGGCAATACGCTCCGCTCGACAGTCGAAACGTGGCGACAGGGCGGACGCGGACGGCCATGCCGGTTTCGCCGTCTCGCCAAACGCGCGCGCCCGACGCCTTCGACCGTCTCGCCCGGCGCGCCCAATGACGAGGCGACGAAAGAGCATTTCCGGCGAAACCCGGGGATCGTCGAGAATCTGGTCGACGACGAGCTGTTTCTCGTCAACCCCGCCGGCGAGGCGATCTACCATCTCAACCCGGTCGGCGTGGCGCTTTGGCGATTGCTCGGCCAGCCGATCCGCCTCGAGGAGGCCGGAGTCGAAGGGGATCGGAAGCAGCGGAGTCCCCGTCTCGAGATCGATGACTCCGAGCACGGCTCCGAGCAGCCCCGGGGAGCCACCGGTGGCGCCGAGGATCGCCCGGGGCGACAGTAGCGCCTCGAGTGTTCCGAGCCGTTGCCCAGTACGGCGGTCGTGCATTCCGAGCCGAACCATGACGGAGGGGGTCCCCACGGTCTCGGGACGCTCCGGACGAGCGAGATGCCACCGGATTTCGTCGACTTCGTCCCTGATCACCATCCTTCTGAGTGCGACGTCCATCTCGTTGAATCGCGCCACCAAAGACGGGGGCATCGCGGTGGCCGGGTCTCCGGACTGGAGCGCCCGGTGAGCGGCCGTGTCCTCCGCCAGGACCAGAAGCTCCGAACGCCAGCGGACCCACCGGGCCCCGATCTCGGCCACTGTGGTGTTCAGCGCGTCCCCGAGTCGAGCACGGAGAAGCTCCTCACCGGAGCGTGAGGTCATGCTCGTGAGCCAGACGCCCATCAGCGCGAGAGGGACCACGACCAACGTCAGCACGATGAAGAGAAAGCGTGCCCGGAGGGAGGTCGTCCGGCTCATGGGCCTTCAGCGTCCCCTGCCCAACTCTTGGGGACCTTCAGGTCGTGCTTCGCGATCAGTCGATCGAGCTTCGGACGGGAGATGCCCAGGATTTCAGCTGCACGGGACTTGTGTCCTTTGCTCGCCTCCAGCACGCCTGCAACCGACGGACTGAACGTGTACGCCTTCTTTGGACTCGCGGGCGTCTGTGCATTTGACCTGGAAGGAAAGCAGCTTTGGCAGACCGACGTTGGCTCTGGCATACACCAGTGGGGAACCGCCTCGTCGCCGCTGCTATT
>JADFGU010000236.1 GCA_022567535.1 Planctomycetota bacterium
TGTCCCGGCGCCTGCGCAGGGAGCCCGGGGCGAGATCGGCCAGGATCGATGAGATCGCCGGCAGCGACGCCGACCGCACGGCGGCGCTGGATGAGGTCGCCCGGGCTCACGACCAGGACGCCGACGCCGATCGACGGTACCAAGAGGCCCGTGCTCGTGGCGCCGACGAGCAGGAGATCGATGCGCTCGTGGCAGTAGCCGCCGACGCCCGCAGCGAATACGAGGATCAGCGTGCGTCCCTCCTTGCACGAGTGATCGATGCCGATGATCTCGAACAAGCGTTGCTTCGGTCGAACGTCGAGACGGTGAAGATCGATCGATCCACCGGCAAGCAGGTAAACTTCGGCAGTCCGCGTCAACTGGCGCTGGATCGAATCCGCGAGGGGCAACCTCTTGAGACGCTGGCGCAGATCGACCGCATCGTCGAGGCGTGGAACACGTACGAGTCGAACCGGCGGTCGCTCGACGACCCGGAGGATCTGAAGCGGCTCCTGCGCGGCGCGGGAGTGCTTGACTTCCGCATCACCGTCGATCCCGGCGCGCTCCCCGAGGAGCAGCAGCTGCGCGACGAGCTCAGCGCGCGTGGGCCGCGCAATACTCAGTCCACCGTCGCGGCGTGGTTCAAGATCAACCGCACGGAGAACTGGTTCGATTCCGTGCAGGACGCGCGGCTGATGCGGGAGAACCCGGCGGCCTACTTCGCAGATCCGAACAAGTACCGCCTGGTGGGCGAGGAGTTTGACGGCGAGTATTACATTCTGTGCTACACGTCCAGCGGAAACGTGCTGCTGACGGTCCCCGGCGACAACACGTGGGCGGTCGAATCCGCGTTCCAGGGGCCGGACGACCTCGGCCGACCCGCGATCAACTTCCGAATGAACACGATCGGTGGGCGCAAGATGAGCGCCCTGACGGATCCCCACGTGGGCGACCACATGGCCGTGCTGCTGGATGACCAGGTGTACACCGCGCCGACGTTGCGAGGCCGGATCTCCGCGAGCGGACAGATCTCGGGCGACTTCAGCGGCGAGGAGATCGACTACCTGATCCGGACGCTCAACGCGGGCTCGCTGCAGGCCAAGCTCGCGCCCGAGCCGATCAGCGAAAACCAGGTCGGCCCGAGCCTCGGGCTCGATCAGCTCCGCCACGGGATGAACGCCGGGCTGGTCGCGATCGTGGGCATCGCGGTGTTCATGCTGGTGTACTACTTTGACGTGTGCGGCGGGATCGCGGTGCTCTCGCTGCTGTGCAACGCGCTGCTCATCCTGGGTGTGATGGCGGCCAACAGGGCGGCGTTCACACTCCCGGGCATCGCGGGCGTCATCCTGACCTTCGGCATGGCGGTCGATGCCAACGTCCTGATCTACGAACGCATGCGCGAGGAATTGCGACAGGGCGTGGAGACCAGGGCCGCCGTGCGACTGGGATATCAGAAAGCGCTCTCCAGCATCATCGACGGCAACGTCACCAACCTCATCGTCTGCCTCGTGCTGTACTACACCGGCACGCAGGAGATCCGGGGGTTCGCCATCACGCTGGGAATCGGCGTGCTCGCCACGCTCTTTTCGGTGCTGGTGATCGGGCGCCTGTTCTTTGACGTGCTGGTCGAGGGGCTGCGGTTCAAGCGGATCTCGATGCTGCCGATGGTGGTCCCGGCGATCGAACGCGTGCTGACGCCGAAACTGAACTGGATGGGGCTGCGCTGGACCTTCACGGTCCTGTCCGTCTCTGTCGTCGCGCTGAGCCTGGGGCTGATCGCGACGCGCGGAAAGGACATGCTCGGGATCGAGTTCCGTGGCGGCACCAAGATCACACTCGAGTTCAAGCACGAGGACCCGGACGATCGGACTTCGCCGCGCCTCACGATGACCAGGCCCGAGGTGGCGGACAGAGTGCATGAGATCAGTCGCGATCCCGAGTACAGCACCGAACTGCCCGAGCTGGAAGACGCGATCGTCGTACCGCTGAATCCCGAGACCGACGGCATCACTTCGGACACATTCGAGATCCGCACGCTGCATACACGGAGTCCGGTCCTGCTCCAGCGGGCGCTGGCCGAGGCGTTCGAGTCGATGCTCGATATGTCGCAGCAGGCGCTGACCGCGGATCGCATCAACGAGACGGACGTGCATCAGGCGCCCGTCTATCCGCTGATCGACCCGCGGCTTGACAGAAACAGCATCCCGGGTATGCCGCCGATTGATGTCAAGGCGTACGTGGGCGGGATCGCGATTTACCTCAAGAACATCAGTCCGCCGGTCACTCAGGACCAGCTGGAATCGCGGCTGGAGCGGATGCGAGAGCAGCCGGATTTCAGCCGAACGCTCGGGCGCACGCGCGAGATTCGCGTGCTCGAGAAGTCGCCGGACGACCCGGATCGGGTCGTATCGGCGGTGCTCCTGGTCTTCGACGAGGGGGTGAGTTTCTGGGGCAACGAGGACGTGTGGTGGGTGGACCTGGCGGCGACGGAGTGGCGCGTGGCTGTGCAGGCGTTGACCCAGGCGCCCCCGCCGGCGAGCATGCAGAGTTTCAGCCCGGCGATCGCGCGCGCGTTCGTGGCCCAGGCGCTCATGGCGGTGGTCGTGAGTTTCATGTTGATCTCGATCTACATCTGGGTGCGGTTCGGATCGGTGCGGTATTCGCTGGCGGCGCTCATCTGCCTGATACACGACGTCATCATCGTGGTGGGGATGGTGGCGCTGGCCGGGTTCCTGTGGGATACGACCGGGGCGCGACCCGTCCTGCAGCAGATGAAGGTGCTGCCGTTCCGGATCGATCTGAACCTCGTCGCGGCCCTGCTGACCATCATCGGATACTCGCTCAACGACACGATCATCATCATGGACCGCATCCGCGAGAATCGCGGCAAGCTGCCGTACGCCTCCAGGGAGGCGGTCAACAACGCGGTGAACAGCACGATCAGCCGAACGGTCATCACGTCCGGCACCACGTTCATCGCGGCGATGATCCTGTACACGTATGGGGGTGAGGGCGTGCGTGCGTTCTCGTTCGCGCTGGCGTGCGGCGTGATTGTCGGGACCTACTCGTCGGTCGCGATCGCGGCGCCGCTGGTGTGGTCGCAGCGGAAGGATCGGACGCATCAGGCCGAGTTGGCCCAGGCCGAACAGAGCTCATCCGCCGGGACGTGAAGCCCGGGCCGGGATCCCGCCGATGATGAACCCCGGTATGCGAGCCACGCAGGCATGACCGAGAGACGAACCAGCCTATCTGCGGGTCTGGCGGTTGTGGCGGCCGCGTGGATCGTCGCCTACTGGTGGTGGGATCCGACGCCCGCCATCCGCTTCGACGATCGGGCGACGGTGCAGGCGCGCACTGTGGCGAAGCATCAGGACGCCGTTCCGCCGGGGCAGACCACCACCGGGCAACGAGAGACCGGCCCGATGTCTGTTCCCGCCCAGGCAATTCGTGCGGATGAGCCCGGGCCGGTCGAACCAGAGGCGCACACGCCGCGACCCGCCGCGAGGCCGTACATCATCGAGCATGGTGACACGCTCTCGGAGATCGCCCAG
>JADFGU010000025.1 GCA_022567535.1 Planctomycetota bacterium
AACCACAAGCAGGCGCAAATCCCGCTGTGCACCGCTGCGGCGGTCGCGCTGCGGGCCGAGACAGCGGAGTATTGCAACGCGAGCGGGCTGGTGTTCGCGGCCATGCCGTGCGGCACGGTGTTCCGCAGCGACTTGTTGCGTGCCCAGATCCCGTACCGCGACGATCGCGGACGCCCGCTCTCGTTCCACGGGTTGCGAAAGTACTTCGCGACCGCGCTGATCGCCCAAGGGATAGACCTGCCAGTGGTGCAGCAACTCATGCGGCACTCGGATATTCGGCTGACGCTGCGATGCTACAACGACGTGCTGGACAGCCGGCTCGGCGAGGCGGTCGATCGGCTGCCCGAGATCGCGCCGGGGAGGGAGTAGAGCAATGGCACCACCGACACCCGCCCACAACGAGGCCGCTCAGCCGCCCATCCGCGATTTGTTAGGGGTTGCACTGAGATCGGTGCGTGGTATACTGCCCGCGATTCGGCGACCTGTCCATTGCCGAACAGGAAGAGAGAAAATGAGACGTTTACAGTGCATCGGTATTGCCGCATTCATGTGTTTCGCCACGTCGAGCGCCCTCGCGCAAATAACGATCGGGCCGTTTCCAATAGACGGATTCCAGGAGGTGCCACCGGTCCGCACACCCGCCTCAGGCGTCGGCATCGTGACGCTGCAACCGAGCGGGATGCTGGATTTCAACATCAATTTCGGCGGGCTGCTGGCCCACGAGATCGCCGCCCACTTTCACGGGCCGGCGCCGGTGGGTGTGATCGCGCCCGTCACTTTCCCGCTACCCCTGGGCAGTCCCAAGATCGGCTCGGTCGGCCCGCTCAACGCCACCCAGCAAAGTGACCTGCTCAACGGCCTGTGGTACATCAACATCCACAGCGGTTTGCACCCAACCGGCGAGATCCGCGGCCAAGTCATTCCCGCGCCGGGCGCTGTCGGGTTCCTTACGGGATTCGGGCTGCTCGCGATGGGTCGGCGTCGGCGCTGAGCACTGCTCCGCCGGACATGGTTGTATGTGCAGGTGAGATATGCGCGGCGGGTTACGCCACGGCGCTGGATCAGGCGAGCGTGCCGATGGGATCGGTCGCCAAGCTGCTCCGGCACGCCAACCCGCAGATCAGCCTGACCCACTACATTCGCCCCGACGACCGCGCGAAGATCGACGCGGTGGCGAAGGTGGCGCTGGCGGCGGGTGGTGGATCATCGGCACGACCGACGCGGCGGCGTGCGCTGTGCATACTGGGCAGTTGAACACCTGCACGCGGGAGACGGACCGGGTATCCTGAGAACACACCAAGGGGTGAGGCCCGCAACCGGAGCGACACGATGACAGACGAACCAACCCCCACCGACGAGCCGCAGAGGTCCGCACTGTCCGACCCCGACTGGCACAGGCTGCACCGCACACTGAGAGGCGCTGTAATCGAGGGCGTGCTGTTCGCCGGGCTTATCATGCTGGCGGTGGGGTTAGTGCTATGGTTTCTTGCATGGTGGTAGTCGCGATGACCGCATGGGCGGCGGTCACGGTGGCGGCGGTCTGTCTGCTCGTGCTGCTGCTGGCGGGGCGCTGGACGATGGCGACGAACCGGAGGCCCCGCGATGACGGACGATAAACCGGACGTGGACGGGATCAGGTTTGAGACGGCAGCCGAGGCTGTGCAGTACGCGATGGACCAAGGCGGGGGAGTGACGCTGTACGAGCCGTGCACCACAGGCGGCGAAGATCGTATGTGGATGCCGGGGGATCACGACGAGTTCGTGCCCGCGCTGATCGACGGACGCCCCATGGTGGTCAACAGCGAGACGTTCGCCGCGCTGACTGATGCGGGGCGCAAGCCGCGCCTGCTCGCACACGCAACGCACCCGGACGGCCGTACCGCGGTCGTCAGCAGCGGCGATGGGTACAAAGGCACGGCGACGTGGACGCCACACAAACCGTGGTCGTGGCCGCTCGGCGTACGCGTGGCCCGCCAGCGCTGAATCAGAGGCCCTCAGATCGTCCGTGTGCCACGCGCCCGGGTCCGGCTATGCCCAGAGTACCGGCGCGATCTCGGTCCGACACGGGCGACCCAGGCGAGCCGACCCGCGCGGGTTTCGGTGTCAGATTTCAAAACGTGGCGGCGCTCACCCATCCTCCAGCTCGAACCCCACCAGCCCCGCGAGCGCCACCGCCGCAATTGCCAGCACCGCCACAATGTTCCGATTCGTTGTCATCACTGAGCCTCCGTTGTTGCGTTCGCACGCCGGGCCGCCAGTCGGTCCGGACGCCCCCGCCAGCATACCAAGTCCCCGCCGGTGGTGCGGCCGAATCGCCCCGGAATCCTACCCTTGCCCCTACACCCACGCCCGCACGCGACGCTTGTACGCCGTATACTCGTCCCCGAACGCCGCCTCCAGCATGCGCTCCTCCATCCGCACGAACATCGCGTGAATCAGCACCACGAACACCGGCACGACCAGCAGCGGCGTCACGCTCCCCATCAAGACGCCGATCCCGATCAGCAGCAGCGCCATGCCGAGATACATCGGGTTGCGGCTCACACGGAACGGCCCGCAGGTCACCAGCGTGCTGGACTCAAAGCCCGGCCGAATCGTTGTGCCCCGCTTCCTGAACAGACTCGCCGACCACGCCGCCAGCCCGATCCCCACGCACATCGGCGCCAGCCCGAAAAGCGTCCACGGGAGGTCCACCCAGCGTGCCACCGGCCATTCGCGATGCAGCACCACCATCGCCACGATCGCGATGAGCAGCAGTACGGGCGGCATCGGCTTGCCGGACATGCGCAGCCCTCCGACACTACGATACCACACCGACCGCACGCTGTCGCTGCTCGCCCCAAGCCGTGTTCGACCGGCCCGGCCTGCGTGTCGCCGGGCACATCGGACCTACCATCGCCAATGCCCACGCCCTTCCATGACGCCCGGGCGGCGCTGGACGCGTTCATCGCTGACGACGCCAATCTCGCCCGCATTGAAACCGTCGCCGAGATCGTCGCCAGCGCGTTCAGTGCCGGCGGCAAGGTGCTCGCCTGCGGCAACGGCGGGTCGGCGTGCGACGCCATGCACTTCTGCGAGGAACTCACCGGCCGCTTCCGCCGCGACCGCAAGCCCCTGCCCGCCATCGCTTGCACCGACCCGGGCCACATCACCTGCACGGCTAACGACTACGGCTTCGAGCACGTCTTCTCGCGCTGGGTCGAGGCCCTGGCACGCCCCGGCGACGTCCTCATCGTCCTCTCGACCAGCGGCAACTCCGAGAACGTCGTCAGGGCCGCCGGCACCGCCAGGGAGCTGGGCGTCACGACCGTCGCGCTGCTGGGCCGGGGCGGAGGTCGGCTGGCCGGCGCGTGCGACCACCAGTGGATCGTCCCCGGCGACACACCCGACCGCATCCAGGAACTGCACATGCTCATCCTCCACGCCCTGGTCGAGCGCGTCGAGACTCTCTTGTTCGGCAACCCCGGCACTGGCGGACACGAATAACAAGATGATCGAGCGATTATTCTGATCGCGCGTATCGCGGAGACATCCGATGAAGAAACTGCAAAATTGCGGATCTGATGGACCGACGTGCGCATTGGCGGTTTTCGCGACACTGTTGATGTCGCCTTCAGCAACCGCATGGGCACAGCCGGGTACGCCATACCGTTTCGTCCCTCGCGAAGACCTCCCCCAGGAGATCGCCCGAGCGAGGATCTTTCAGCACGCGGTTGCGTTCGTCGGAGCGTACGACGAAGATGACAATGCGTTTGCATTTACTCTCGGCACATTCATAGACGCGGAAACGATCGCCGTTCCCTGGGAGGCCTTTGAACGAGCTTCGCGAATCACGGTGCAGCCGCTGTGCTGCGATGAATCCGACGCACTGGGCGTCGTCGGTGGCGGTCTTGATCCCGGGGTGCTTCTGCTGTCGGTCAGTCTGGAGGGGCCGCTCGAGGAGTTCGCCATCGCGCCGGTGACACTCGCACCAGACGCTGCGAGTGCGACGGCGGGCGAAATCGTGTGGTGTGGGACAAGACCGATCGGTGTAGGCGAGACCGCCCCAGTGGGGTTCGTCATCGCCGCCATGGGCGAAGAACCGCTGATATCAGTGCGCGATCTGCACGGAATGGGACGGACGATGCAGGTGCCATGGGATTCGGACATCCTCATGGCCGGCTCGCCGATCTTCGATGCCGAAGACCGGATGCTCGGCTTGACCGTCGGACAGGGAGGACATGGCACTTCGCTGGCCGTCCCCACCGACCGCATCGAAGCGATCGAGCGTCACACCCCGATCCCCGCGAGTGAATATGCCGAGCGAGCACTGTTGCCCAACGAAGAATCCGAGCGAATGGCGGGCCTTGGACGCCTGTACCGCCAGCTCTCTGAGGATGAAAAGGCGATCGAGGCATTTCGCGCCGCAGCGGAACTGGACGATCGTCAGTGGCGGGCCCGCTTTGGCCTCGGAATCAGCCTGGACGAGACCGGACAGTCGGCTGACGCGCTCGAACCACTTTATGAGTCGGTTCAGATCGAGCCCCGGTTCGCGGAGTCGCTCTACAGCCTGGGCATCGTGTTGTACAAACTTGGCGCCATGCCGGCCGCGATTCACTACTACAAGAGGGCTCTGCAACTGGCTCCTGATTACGCATCCGCACACGTGAATCTCACGGCCGCGTACTTTCACTCGGATCATCTGAAGTTGGCCTCACATCACGCCCATCTCGCGGCCGAGCTCGCTCCGAGTCGAGTCGATCTCGCGCGAACGGCCGATGGGATTCAGGGTTCGTTGGATGATGTGTTGGCCCAGCTCGACGAGCAACGGGACATCGTGATTCGACCCGACGCAACGGCCGACGACTGGATCACACTCGCCCGCGGGCAGTACGCGGTCGACGAGTATGAGCAGTGTCTCGAGGCGCTTGAGAGAGGGTTTGGTCTCAGCCCACAGCAAGAGCAGTTGGTTTATGCTCGGATGATGCAGATCATGTGCCTGATCGAGATGGAGCGATACGCTGAGGCTCAGGACATCGCCAAGCGCCTGGCGGCGGAGAGTCCTGACTTCGCCGCTGTCGGAGATCCCGTGCTGTTCATCAACGCCCAGATCGATCTCGCTCGCGGCGACCTCGGAGGACTGATCGCGGAACTCAAGGCAGTGTCCGACCGGGATCCCTGATCTCCCGCTTGTGGCGTGGCGACCTACGATTGCGCTTCAGCGACCTTCCCACTTCGTCCCCCGCCGCGGGGCGCGGGCACAATCGAGGAATCCCCATGCCGTATTACATCAAGCTCGGCTCCATCCCAAGGAAGCGACACATCCAGTTCCGACGCCCGGACGGGGCGCTGTACTCCGAAGAGGTCTTCGGCACGGAGGGCTTCGTCGGCCCCACCACCACCATGTACCACATTCATCCGCCGACCCAGGTCGCCGGGTGGAAAACGCTCTACGACGCCGTGCCCGAGTACGTCGAGACCAGCACCATGCGCATGCGGCACCTCGTCTCGACACGCATGAAGAAGCACGGTGATCCGATCACGGGCCGCACCGTCCTGCTCGGCAACGCCGACGTCGAGATGTCGCTGTGCACCCCCGCCGAGCGGATGGAGTATCACTACAAGAACGGCCGTGGGGACGAGTGCGTGTTCATCCACTACGGCTCGGGCACGGTCCGCACGATTCTGGGCACGCTTCGGTTCGGCCCCAAGGACTACATCATCATCCCCAAGGGCATCATTTACCAGATGACCTTCAACGACCGTCCGGAGGACGGCTCGGACCACGAGGCGTTCGGCGGGCACACGAAAAAGGACATGCCCTACGGCAAGTTCCTCTGCTTCGAGACCGCCAACGGCAGCCACATCGCTCCGCCACCGAGATATCTTTCCAGGAAAACCAGCCAGTTTCTCGAGCACGCGCCGTACTGCGAGCGCGACATCGTCCCGCCCCGCGCCGACGAGAAGCACCCGCTCTACACGGACGAGGACGGCTCGTTCGAGGTCCGCATCAAGGCCAGGGGCTGCGTGCACACGTACATGTACGACTATCACCCGTGCGACATCGTGGGGTGGGACGGGTGCTACTACCCGTACATCTTCAACATCGACGACTTTTCGCCCATCACCGGCAAGCTGCACATGCCGCCACCCATCCACCAGACCTTCGAGGGGCGCAACTTCGTGATCTGCTCGTTCTGTCCGCGCATGCTGGACTACCACCCCGAGGCGGTTCCGGTGCCGTACAACCACTCGAACCTCGACTCCGACGAGGTGCTCTACTACGTCGAGGGCAACTACAGGGCGCGTAAAGGGATCGAGATCGGGTCGATCAGCCTGCACCCGCAGGGAATCCCGCACGGCCCGCATCCGGGCACGATCGAGAAGGCGCTGGGCGCGACCTACACCGGCGAGCTGGCGGTGATGTGCGACACGTTCGCGCCGCTGTTCCCCACCAGGGCTGCGCTCGAGATCGACGACGCCCAGTACCCCGCATCGTGGGAGGGCGACCACTTCCCGCAGGCACATTCACCGAACGGTCGCCCCAACCGCACGCCCGCCGCGGTCCCGGACTCCGCCCGCATTGCGAACACCTGGGATTGATCGGGCTGGACTGAAATGCGATGCACGGAGCCCAGGGATGGTGATCCCTGGGCTTTGGATTGGCGTGCGGTTATCGCGAGGATTCTCGCGCGTCGCACACAGGGGTCAACCCGCCTTTGCCGGTGTCGCCTTCGAGGCTGCCACCGCGGTGGTCACCAGTGTGTCGAAGAGTTGCGGCTCATCGATGGCGAGCTGGCTGAGCATTTTGCGGTTGAGCAGCACGCCCGACACCTTCAGGCCGCTCATGAACAGGCTGTACCGCGTCCCGCGCATGCGGCAGGCGGCGGTGATGCGCGTGATCCAGAGCGCGCGGATATCGCGCTTGCGTCGTCTGCGGTCGCGGTAGGCGAAGCATCCTGCGCGGCGGACGGCGATCTTGGCCTGGTACTTGTGGCGGTGCTTGGTCCCGTAGTACCCCCGCGCCTTTCGAAGCAGGCGCTTGCGGGCCTGGGTTCTGGCGGCTCCCTTGCGGACGCGCGGCATGGTTCAATCTCCTTCGGTGCCCGTGCGGAGCGGCCTCGGGTGGCCGACCTTGTCATGCCCGACGGGCGGGGTGTCGTGCTCGTGCTACTCTTGCTGTTCGCGAGCCGCTTGCCGCTGGGCGGGTGATGGGCTGCGCTTCAGCGACGCGCGGGGCTGGTTCCGCCCGCGGAGGCGTCGGAAGAGCAGCTTCTCGAGGCGCTTGGCGTCCGGGTTGGACATGTAGGGATCCTTGCGGAGCTGCCGAAGCCGCTTGGCGCTCTTGTGGGAGCTCAGGTGCTTGTGATTCGCCGAGCGATGGCGGACCTTGCCCGACTTGCTGATGCGGATCCGCTTGAGGATTCCCTTGTGGCTTTTGTTCTTGGGCACGCGGGCGCTCCACTCGAAATGACCCTGAACCTCTCGTGTCGAGGGGGACGGCAAGCCTAGGCGTCCGGCCGGTCATCAGCAAGTGGGGATGGCGGTCAGGGGCCGAGGAAGACGTCGCGGCCGCTCTCAGGCGTCTCGGTGCCGGTGAGCGGATGCCGGGGGCGGTTTCGGTCGCGACCGGTGAGCCGATCGAACTCGCGTTCGATGTATGTGGGCAGCCAGATGTTGTCGCCCTGGGCAGTCTCGGGCGAGCGCAGCCACTGGGCCGATCCGTCCGTGAGCAGCACGTGCTGCCCGCGGTCGTCATGGTTTCGGCTGTTGGTCAAGGGGAAGAACGGCTGTCCGCGAACCCACACGTCCACGACCGGCGAGCGATCGGCGAGCACCACGCGGGGCTGCCCGGACGCCCAGCTGGACAGCGCCGGGCCGTACATGATCTGGTAGCTGAAGGAGACCTGGCCCCTCGAGAGCCAGTCAACGGCGTCGGGATCGGCCTCTCCGATCGCGGCGCCCGGATTTCCGGGGCAGGCGAGGCCCGCAAGCTTTACATAATGTGTCCGCACGAGGCCGTACAGGTTGGCCGAGTTGGACTGTCCTTCCACTCCCGTGTTCCACCAGGGCCCGCTGAGCTCGGTGTTGGCGACGGGGAGCTGGTCGCGATAGTCGCCGGCGTAGGTGGAGAAGCCGATGCCCGCGGTGTTCATGGTACCGAAGCAGACGGCGCGTCGATTCTGATACCGCAAAGAGGTGAGCAGCGGCCAGACGATCGCCGCCCCGATCAGCAGCACCGCCGCGACGGACACGACGTCGGCGAGTCGAACGCCCAGGCCCCGGCGTTCGGCGTAGGGCTGGAAGCGCATGCGAAGGGCGTGGGACGTGTTCTCTTCCTGCACGCGAGCGAGCGTCCGCTCGATCAGGTCGCCGGCCGCGGGGGCGAGTGGAACGTCGCAGACACGGTCGGCGAGGTGTTGATGGCAAGTCGCGCGAGCCCGGAGCGAGTGCGGCGTCTTCTTGGCGTCATAACCGGCCAGCACCCATGCGTCCAGGGCCGCCGCGTCTTCGCGCGAGAGCACCGGCGGACCGGCCTTGGCGGCGCGGGCGATGCGCGCGAGCGTCACGTCGACGAGCGCGTCGTCGATCGGTACGTCGCCGGCACGCAGGAGGCGCAGCAGCGCCGCAGCGTGCTCGGCCAATGTGCGGTGGGCGGCGCTGATGGTTGCGGGATCCATTGCGGCATCGAACAGGGCATCCACCGCCGCCGCGTCTGAGGGGCTGAGATGCTCGGTCAGGGTCGGGTCGTGGATGTCAGTATCACTCATGAGTCGATCGATCCATCGTCTGAAGGCTGATTCTCGGCCTTCCATTGCGTTGCGAACGCGGCGACCGCGGCGTGGAGCCTGGACTTGACGGTCCCCAGCGGGATGTCCAGCTCGTCCGCAACCTGTGCGTACGTCAGTCTCTGAAAATACGCCAGCAGCAGGATCTCCCGGAGCGTCCACGGCAGGCGATCCACCGCCCGCTGGACCATGGCGTCGCGTTCCCGTTCATCCATCGCGGCGTCGGGCTGGTCGCAGTTCACCTCCATCAGGTCAACGAAACTGGTGGCCCCGCCCGAGGCACCGGCGTTGCCGGGCACCGGGGCGGACAGGTCGAGCGTCCTACGTCTGGCCTTCTTACGCAGGTGGTCCCGCCCTTTGTTCGCCGCAATGGTGAATAACCACGGTTTGAACCGCCTGGCTGTATCGAATGTGTCGGCGGAGACGTGGACCTGGAGGAATGCCTCCTGGAAGACGTCCTCAGCAGCGGCGCGATCGCCGGTGAGGCGGATCAGGAATCTGAGCAGATCGTCGTGGTGTCTGCGGATGAGGGTCTCGAAGGCGCCGGCATCCCCGCGTCGGTGACGTTCCAGCAGTTGCTCGTCCGAGAGTTCGGGCAATGTTCAGCATCCCCGTTGGATCCACCGCACGGCAAGTGCGGGCAGAGGATACTACGGATGTTCGGGCACCTGGAGGCTGCAGCAGGGTACGGGTTTAAGCCCTCGCATGGTCGTGGGATCCGCCGGCGCGCCGGTTTGAGCGGAGATCGGGCCGTGGCGTGCATCGGATCGGGCGGTGCGGCCGGATCGTGGGCGCAGATTCACATCGGGCCGAACCGGATCGGGGACGCGATCGGCAATACGGTTGATGTGCGGGCGTTTTCGGAAGGATGAGCCAAGTGTCGGATCGCGTGCACGCCGGGTCGGATCGGGTCGATCGATCGGCGTCTGACGCGGCGGCGGAGCGGCTGGCGACGATCGTGCAGGGGGCGAGCGCGGGAGATGAGGCGGCGTGGGGTGAGCTGATCGAACTGTACGGTCGGCGTGTCTTCGCCATGGCCAAGAGCCGTTTCGGCGATCCCGACGTGGCCGAGGAGATCGCCCAGTCGGTGTTCGCGACGATTGCGACCAAGCTGTCGTCCGGCCAATACGCCGAGCGCGGGCGATTCGAGGCCTGGCTGTTCCGCGTCACCATGAACCGGATCCGGGACGAGGCGAGGCGGCTCAAGCGGCACGCTCACCCGACCGACCCGGCGGAGCTGAGCCTCCAAGAGAGCCGGCCGGACGGTCCGAGAACGGCGGATCGCGGGAGGATTGCGGGATTGCGGCGTGCAATGGACGAGTTGTCTGAGGTGGACCGCGAGGTGATCGAGCTGCGCCACCACGGGGGGATGAGCTTCAAGGAGATGGCCGAATTGCTGGATGAGCCGGTGGGGACGCTGCTGGCCCGGCACCATCGGGCCCTGCGAAAGCTGCGTCAGATTATGGAGGAGGCTCCCGAGGCCGAGAATAAGCCGGAGCAGGCGATATGACGGGCAAGGAAATGAACGGGCGGGTCGGGCGTTTGGCAGATGTGAGCGATGTTCCACGCGAACTCGAATCGATCGAAGCGCTGGTAAGCGAGCTGGCCCGGCGGGACTTGGCCGGTGCGCCGGCGGGGTTCGAGGAGCGACTCGCGCGTGCGACCGGTCCGATGCTCCGAGGGATCGGGGACGAGCCGAAGAGGATCCCGGACGCGCCGGCCCCGGTGCTGGCGGTCATCTCGGTTCGCTGGGGCGCACGCATCGCTGCGGCTGTCGCGCTCATGGCGACGGTCGGTGCGGTGTGGCTCGCGGCTGGGCGGGGCGGCGGTGATGGACCCACCGACAGCGAGCTGTTCGCGTGGGTGGATCTGCTCGAGGTCGCGGACGCCGGTCGCCCCTTCCCCGGTGACGAGGCAATCGAGGCCTTGTTCGCGGATACGGATCGGTTCTCGCCGTCGCTCACGGGAGGACTGGACGAGAGCGACCTTTTGTTCGAGGAGGACTCGATGTGACGAGGGGCCGATCAGTCTTCGTGATGACAGCGTGGATGGGGGCGATGGCGTGCGCGGTCGCGACGAGCAGAGCGTTGGCACAGGGAGGTGCGCCGGACGCCCGGCCGCGCGAGGCGCAGCCGGCACGAACAGACCGCCCGGATCTTCGCGCTCGGCTGGAGCGTCGGCTCGAGGATCTGAAGCGGCAGGAAGAGCAGATCGGCAAGGCGCTCGAACGGCTCAGGGCGGGCGCATCGGAAGAAGAGATCGAGCGCGAGATTCGTACGTTTGAAGCGGGGCGAGGCGGGCGCTGGCTGCGCTCGGGATTCAGGCGCGGCGAGGATGAAAGCGACGGCCGGTCCGGCGGCCCGCCGGTGTCGACACGCGACGGCCGACGGTTCGAGGATCTTTCCGCGGAACAGGTCGACACGATCATCGCCTGGGGCGAGTCGAACTTCCCGGCGATGTGGCGGCGCATGAACGCGCGCGACATCCCGCGCACACGCGTCGCGGGCTGGTTCGCAAGGCGGTATGCCGGGTATACGGACGCGACAGAACGCGATGAGCAGCTCGGGCAACTGACGCTGGACGAGTATAAGGGGGACTTCAAGGTCATGCACGCGTACGGCGAGTTGATGCGCGCGCACCTGGAATCGGATACAAATGAGCCTGTGATCGAGCAAGGGTTCGTCGCGCTTCTTGCGGCGATCGAGCAGCAGTTCGACGCGCGGCTGGCGGTGCGCCGACATGAGCTCTCACTGCTCAAGAGGCGGGTTGAGTCCGCGGCCGCGGAGGTCGAGAGCCAGGCCGCGCTGCGATCAGAGATCATCGCGGACGAGTTCGAGAAGCGCAAAGCAGATCTTCTGCGGCGCGTGGAACGGATGCGCGAGCGTCGCGATCGCGGCGGCGAGCGGTCGCCCAGGATAGACCACGACGGGCGGGATCGTCGGCCGGGGCGCGGCGGAGGCTGAGCCTCACGAGACGATCGAGCCCGGCGGGATCTCAGCCATCGGGGTGAGGACAACGACACTGCGCTCGCCGGCCGTGTCTTCGCGGGGCGCGTCGCTGGCGGCGAGGATCATGCCGCGCGACTCCTGCCCACGGATGGTGCGCGGCGCGAGGTTGGCGACGATGACGACGGACCGGCCGACGAGGTCCTCGGGGTTGTAGAAGGCCCTGATGCCCGCACAGACCTGGCGTTCCTGGCCGGACCCGTCGTCGAGCTTGAGCACCAGGAGCCGGTCGGCGTTGGGGTGGTTCTCAGCGTGGATGACCCTGGCGACGCGCAGATCGACGCGAGCGAACTCGTCGAAGGTAATCTGCGGTTTGCTGACGGGCTCGGCTGCGATTTCATCGGGCATGGGTGCTCCTTGAAGATCAGGCTGGGGCCAATGGTAGGGGTCGCGAAAGATATCGTGGCGCGATTCTGGTGCCGTCAGGGGACCGGCGGGGGCGAGTCGTGCGATTCGGATTGCGGCTGATCGAGTGCGGCGACCCACCACCGGCCGCCTCGCCAGTATCGCAGGCTCGGGTCCAGGTCGTACCGGACGGCGAGTTGGGGGGCGAGCGCGTCGGGGTCCGGATCGAGCAGCGGCGCCGCGTCGTCCAACGCCGTCTGCGCCGACCAGGAGCGCCGGGCGCCCTTGAGCAGGCGCGATTCGAGCAGCAGGTGTGCGCGCAACTCCGCGGGCGACAACTCCGGCCCCGGATTGCCCAGGCACGTGTTGCACAGGCGCGTCTGGTTGCCCCGGTCGGTCGGCCGCCGGACGGAGCGTTCGTTGTGGCACTCGGGGCAGGGCCATCGCCTGATCATGGTGTCGATTCGGGTGAGGCCGGTCGGTCCCAGGTGCGGGCCATAGCGCTCCAGCAGCGCAACGACCTGCGGGTTGTCGCGGAGCGGCAGGGCCCGCAGCCCCTCGCCGGCGCGCACGAGTCCCAGCATCTCGGCGGCCTTGAGGGCCGTCCGCCAGTCCGGTTGGTCGTCGGCGGGGATGCTCCAGTCCCGTGCCGCATATCGCGGATCGAGGGCGCCGGCGATGGCGCTGAGCCACGCGCGCGCGTCCTCGACGCGCTCGATCCGGCGCAGCGCGAGGCAGATGCTCGGCGCGAGAGGACGGCCGCGGTCCTGCTCTCGTTCGATCTCGTACGCGACGATGTAGAGATGCCTGGCCAGCCGGAGCCCGTCGGGCGAATCCGCCTCGTCTGCAACCTCTTCGCCGAGAAGAAAGAAGGGCTCGGGGTCGTCGGGAACAAGTGCTTCAAGACGGGCGTCGAGGTCCGGGATCGCGAGCTTCTCGACCACCGACAGCACGGACTGCGGGTCGGGCTGAGACGAAGCGAGCAGCGCCGTGGTTGCGGTAAAGGCCGCTAGCGCGCGGAGAAAGGCCGGGTATGGGTGGGTCACAGGTTCGCCTCCCCGATTCGCATAAGCCAGAGTTCGAGCATGCTGCGCTCCACGGCGTGGATCTGGCGGTAGATGTCGATGGCGCGGCGTCTCTGATCGGTCATGTCGTCCATGAGCGCGCGGATTCTGGAGGCTCCTTCGGGTCGCTCGGACGCGATCACGACGGCCATGACTTCGCACAGGCTCGCCTGGTGTGCGGCGAATTGCTGCACGGGCCCCGTGGCCAGGCCGAGCCGTCCGGTGCGTCGCCGATCTACGGCGTCGGTGTCTATGGCGGAGGCGCCCTGGGCGACGGCGCGATCAACGCTTGCACGCCACCGTCTGAAGAGCATCGAGGCGGCGAAACTGGGATCGACCGGGACGATGTTCTCTCGATCCGGGCCGACCAGTGGCGACCGCGACGATCGACCCACGTACGACAGGGCGAGCTGGTCGACGTAGCCATCGAGCCCGGCCAGGTCGCCCTGGGCCGAGAGGCGTTGGAGCAGCGTCTCAACGAGCGCCCGCCGGGCCTGCAAGCGCCATTCGTCGCTGGAGACGGCCGGGAGCACCGCGAACGTGATCGCCTCGATCAGCCTGGCGTTGTCGTTGGTCCTGGGCATGAGGGGGAGCTGTTCGAGCGCGGCATTCGTGACGGCTGCATTGGTCACGTGTGATCGGACGACTTCCTGGGCGCGTTGTCGCACGCGGGCCGGTGTGCCGCGCAGCGCGTCGTGGACGAGCAGTTCGGCCGCGACGGCGTCGGGGATCTTCATCGAATCCAGCTGTTCGAGCAGATCCAGTCGCATGGGCACGCGCTGCTTTGCGGCCAGATAGCGTTCGGCCCAGCTTGTGCCCGACCCGGCGTCAGCAGGTGTGTGCGGGACGGGGCCCGGCGCGTTTCGCGTGGGAGCGCCGGCAGCGGAACCGTCGAGAGAGTCATCGAGCGCGGCGAGCAGTTCGTCGGCCTCTTGCGAGCGCCCCTTCCAGGCCCACCCGACGGCCTCGTTGAGTCGGCTCAGACGAACGGTCCGGCGCAAGAGATCGGCGCGGGTCGCGTCGCTGGGCATAGCCGTCATGGCGTCGCGCGCGGCGGCGGCCAACTCGGCGGCGACGGTGCGGCGGTCAACCCCGGCCGTCATCCCCCACGCCGTGGCGAACCGCCCGCGCAGTTGCGACCGCACCTGATCCGACGCGAGCAGGGGCAGGATCATGGTCACATCGACGCCGGGTGCGGACGATTCGCGAGCCAGCGTCGAGGTCAGCGCGTGCAGGTCGGCGCTCGAGACGCGCTCGTCGAGAAACCACGCGAGCAGGCGCCGGCGGGACTCGTCGCCGGATCGCCACTTGATTCGATGGGCGAGCAGGCGGATGGCGTCGAATACGTACTTGTCGTCGTTGGGCTCGGGGGCGTCGACCAGGACGGTTTCCAGGGCGTCCAAGAGCAGGGCTTCTCTGGCGCGCGGGTTGGATCGCGAGAGTGCATGGGCGGCGTCAGCCCATCGGTCCCACGGGAAGGGCGTGTGACCCGTCTCGCCCGGATGGGCATCGGTCATGGCGTTGAGCGCCGCCAGGGCGCCGGCGCGGTAGGTCGGGTCGCGGACGACGCGGCGCTCGCGCAGGGCGGCGATGAGCTCGGCGGCAATGCGCTGACGCACGATTCCGCCCAGATCCTTCTCGCTGGAGAGCCTCGTGAGCATTCCGGAGGCCCAGACGGCGGGCCAGAGATTGGTGTCGTCGAATTGCCCGGGGGCGTGAAGAGGGGCGAGGCCGGCGGCGATGGAGGCGATGGCACGCTCGCCGATCCGGGCGTGCGGTGAGGCTCGGTAGAGGAACTCGATGATCTCGTGCCGGGCGGCGACGTGTGTGTCTTGCGGCACCGTGGGCCAGGCCAGCGCGAGCGCACCTACCGCGTGCTCGAAGTCTTCGATCGCCTGGGTGGTGTCGATGGCCAGTGCGTGTGTGGCCTGCGCGATGAGCGCGGGGGCTCGCATGGCCAACTCGACCAGTTCGAGTTCGCTCGTGGCCGGGCGGGACACTGGCGCGAACGGCTCGATCCGGGGAGACGCCGTTGGATTCGTGGGACCGGCAATCGAGGCGCTGCCGCCTGCGTTGGCTCCGGTCTGAACGGGACCGGCGTCACGGGGATTGAAGAGCAGCACGACCACAGCCACGAGCGCGATGACGAACACCATGGCCGCGATGATGCCCAGCCCAAGCGCGATGACGCGAAACTCAGGGCCTCGCGATTCGGGCGGGGTGTCGGTGTGCGATTCGTCGGCAGGTGCGCGCGATGGGTCCGGTCGCGCCGTTCCGTTTCGTGGGGCTGCGGACGGGACCCGCCGGCGGTGGCGCGAGAGCAGGTGCAGGGTGTGCGCGACCTGCGCGGCGTCCATCCCGCGGGCGTGGGCGAGCAAAACCAGCCGGTGCAATGATCGCTTGTTCCAGCCGCCGTACAGCCCGAGCGTCAGGATGGCGTCGTGTTCGAGAGCGAGTTGGGCGCGGGTGCGTCCGGGAGAGCGCGGCACACGTCGGCCAGCAGGGGGTGCGCCGGTGGGCGCGGTCGCCGCGGCGGCGTGCGACTCGCGCCAGTTGGCGATGAGGTGTCGGCGAACCTTGGTGTCGAGCAGCTGCGCCGCGGCGGCGTGCAGCGCGAGGCGAACCTCGTCGGCTTCGGGCGTGTCGCACTCGGTGTGAGAGGCCAACTGCGTGAGCTGCGCGTCCAGCGAGGCAATGATCGAGTCGTCATCGCAGGTCTCCGGGGTGATGCACAGGAGGGCGAACGGTCCGCCGAGGGCGCAGTGTTCGCCGAGCATGCGTGCAACCGCTCCGCCGCGGCGGCGAGTGTGGGGCGAGGGTGGGCCGGGCTCGTTCACGGGCCGTCCTCCCGTCGGGGCGGTGGCGGCGTGCCCTTGGGCTGCCCAGCGCGCGCGTCGCTCATCTTCCGATCAAGCTCGCGCAACAGCGGCCCCCACGGTTCTGGACCGTAATCCGGGTGCAGGAGCACGAACTGCCGCATGACCTCGGCGGCGCGCGGCGGGTCGGTATGCGCGAGCAGACGAATCGTGTGGTACCGGGCCTCGAACCATTCGTCGTCGTCCACCGGCAGCCCTGCGAGCAGCATCCGCCACGCGTCGAGCGATTCGCCCACCTGCCCGATCGACTCGGCCAGCGGCGCGAGGCGGCGCAGGGCCGCAACCGTTTTGTGCCCGTTCTCGATCAGGCGTCGATCGAACTCGAGCGCAATGTCTCGCATCGCCTCGTCGCGCTCGGCGTCCCAGAGCATGACGGCTGCGGCGGCGACGGTATCGAGCAGGCTGGCGACATCACGGCGGCGCACCGCGAGATCGTCGAACTGCAGCGCGACTCGCGCGCCGGTCCGCACCACGCGCGTCGCGGCGAGCACATCGTCT
>JADFGU010000237.1 GCA_022567535.1 Planctomycetota bacterium
CGAACCTGGTTCGAGTACACATACCACTCGGTTCTGATTGACCTGGCGAAGGACGCCCTACTTCACGACCGAGATTGAGCTCCGATTGCCCGTCAGGGCTCTGCCTACAAGCATCGGTTGAGTATTTGGATAGGACGGGATGGGCGTACAGGACGGGGGCCACAAGCCGACGACTTGCGTTGTTCTTGAGTGCCATCACATGTGAAGAAACCGGGTTTCGCCCGCCCTGGCTCTGCCCGGTCCATTTCTATTGCAGCCGCGTGATTCTCAGTTCCCTACTCGCTCGCGGCCCTGCGATTGAGCGTGCGTGGATCAGCCGTTGTACTTGACGTCGTACCGATAGCTCGCGACCAGGGGATTAGTCACGGCGGTAATGCCATCGCACTTCAGGGCAGGGTCCCCCGTGGTGATCGGCGAGATGCGGTATTCGCCGAGCGCAGTGGCATCGCCGACTGGCGTGATGACGATATTGCGTTTGTCGGCTGAGAGTGTGGCTTCAAAGCCGCTGCTCCTGTCCGCCCAGGTCCCGCATGACTGATCGAGGCAGTACTCGATCAAGAACGGCATTCCGGAGGTCCACTTGACCGGACCGTAGTGGCGAATCGTCACCTCGAAGTCGCCGCTCATCTCTGGTCTGGTCGAACTCGTGTACGCCGGGGTGCAGGCGTATTTGTAGCAATCGAATCCCACGACTCCGACCGTGCCGCCCCCCAAACCTATCTGGGTATAGGTCGGCACGCCGGTGAGCCCCGTGCCGCCAACGGTCACGGTGCCCGTCCAGGTGCCGCTGGCGTCACCGCTGTTGACGATGATCTGACCTTTAAGTCCGCCAGAGCCGATCGTGATGTCGCCTGTGAGGTGTCGGAAGATATCGATGGTCGCGTCTGCGGCGAGATCGCCGATGATGGTGATGGTGCCCATCGAATTGAGCTGCTTTGTAAACGTGATATCGGCGTTGAGATCGCCGAGAATGTCGAGCTCGATGGTGCCCGTGCCGCCGATCTCATGAAACTCGCGCAGGCTCAGGCTGCCATTGAAGTCGCCAATGCCCCGGGTCTCGATCCGGCGAACACGACCGTTGCTTCCGGAGGAATCCGCGACGATATCGGCGAAGATGGCGTCGGCCGCAATGTTGTTGATCTGGAGGGCGCCGATACTGACGTGCGCGATGGTCGTCCCGATGTCGTCGTCAACGTTCAGGTTGTCCAGTATGCCCGAGGTGTCGATGTTGGCATAGAGCCCGCCGTTGATGACGATTGAGTCGATCGCGCCTGACGCGCCGTCTGCGGTGATCGAGCCGTTGCAGTCGTTGACGATATTGATTTCATCGATTGCTCCGTTGACACAATCAATGCTCCCTGCAGCCGAGACTGAATTTGCGAAAACCAGAAAATAGGTGCTGTACGGATCGTCGGCCTGGACCAGTGCCTGAATCGCGCCGTCCGCATCAAACCGGTCCAGCTGTTCGACGAGAATGGAATTGGTCAGGTTGCCCGTGATCCCGCCGTAGAGGCGGAAAGTCGCTGAGCCGCCCGAGGTATCAAGCCCGGCCCAGTTGTTGCCTACCTCAGTTGGGTCCACGCCCAGTCCGAGTGAGGTGCCGGTGCCCAGAATGACATCAATGTTCTGGGTGTCGTCGCCGGTGAAGGTCAGCCGCCCGATGTTGGTATCGTTGTTGTCCGGAACGATGTTGATCCGGTCGACGCTGCTGTTTGGGATTTCGTACGACCAGCCCGTGCCGCCATTGAGCACCTCGGTGTGGGTCAGTGTCTGGCCCTCATAAATCTTCACCCTGTACTGGAACGGAATCGTTGACGCTCGAGGGGCAAACGCGAGCCCCGCAATGGCCGACAAGCCCAGTAAACCGACTATGTACCTGCGTTTCATGTGAAACTCCTTCGTCTCCTGACGAATAGTGTGAGCGCCAACACGAGGAGAATCCCCGTGCCCGGCGATGGAACTGATGAAGCAATGCGAAAGCCGACGTGGGGATGCGAGGTGTGTAGCGGTCTGCTTCCGCCCCACACATCCGCGCGATCCTTAAGATCCCATCCCAGATCGCCAGCGGCAGCACCATCGAGAAACTTCTCCTGCCTGGAACCGTTCGGGTGGACCCAGGTGTCGATCATCTCTCTCACCCCCCCCGACGCATCGAGCAGCCCCCACGGGCTTATTGATTCTGGATAGGCACCGAGCGGAATCTGCCACTCCACCCACGGCGACAGCGGGTCGATCCACCCCGCCGAAGTCTCGCCAACGCCCGGCAGCCCGGGCACGATCAGGTCGTCCGAACTGTGCGGGAATAGCCAGTACCCCTCCTGCCCGGGACCGTTCTTGTTGGGGTCGTAATGCACCGCCTTGAGCCACTCGTCGTACGACGGGATCCAGAAGTTGGCGTCGGACAACTTGTTGCCATCGGTGCGCCGGCCCGTGAGCGGGTCGAAGCCCCACGTGCTCGTGTCATACGCACCGTTCTCGATGGCGCTCGGGTCTGTGCTCTTGTCGTTGTGCAGCCAGTTGGCGTACCGCGCCGCTTCTTGCCAACTGATCCCGGCAACCGGCGTCTGCCCCTGGCCCGGGATCAGCGTCCATCGCCGCCCCGGCCCCGTGTAACTCGGATCCGGGTTCGCCCCCCAGTGCGCAGGACTGGTAAAGAATCGTCCCCCCTCACGGGGCGAAAACACATTGGCATACTCAAGCCACTGATCCGTCGTGATCTCGAGCTTGGCGATGCGATAGACATAATCCACACGCCCGATCCCGGCCGTCAGCCCGAACTGCCCGCCGTCATACGCTGCGTTGCCCGGATGCGTGATTGTCGCAAAGTCAAAGTCATAACTCCGCGTCTGGGCAGTGGCAAGCGGAGCGAGCGCGAGCGAGAGAGCGCACGCACCAAGTGTTGCACCAGTGTTCACGATGCGAGGTGTGCGACGCGCCGGTTGTTGCGACGCAGCCGATGGCTCACTGTTCAATGCCAAACTCCTTCGTCTCCTGACGAATAGTGTGAACGCCGGCACGAGGAGAATCCCCGCGCCCGGCGATGGAATTGATGAAGCAATGCGGAATCCGATGTCGATACTCGAGGTGTGCAGCGACCCGCTCCCGGCCCACATGTCCGCGCGATCCTTGAGATCCCACCCCAGATCACCCGCTGCCGCACCATCGAAAAACTTCTCCTGCCTGGACCCGTTCGGGTGAACCCACGTATCAATCATCTCTCTGGCCCCCCCCGACGCGTCGAGCAGCCCCCACGGGCTCGTTGATTCCGGATACGAACCAAGCAGGACGTGCCATACGTTCGGATTATCCCACCCCGCCGACGTCTCGCCCTCGCCCGGCCGCCCGGGCACGATCAGATCGTCCGAGCTGTGCGGGAAGAGCCAGTACCCCTCTTCCCCGGGGCCGTTCTTGTTGGGGTCGTAGTGCACCGCCTTGAGCCACTCGTCGTACGACGGGATCCAGAATTTGG
>JADFGU010000238.1 GCA_022567535.1 Planctomycetota bacterium
GGTCCGGCCTCACCGGATGGGTGGAGCAAGCCCCGTGACACGACCCGCCTTCACACTGTTCGAGGCTCTCGCGGCGACCGTCGTGCTGGCGGTATCCGCAACGGCGTGTGCGCGGCTCATCGGCGCTGCACGCCGCTCGCTCGAAGCGCCCAGGCGGGACGTCCAATCGCTCGCTCGGTTAGCAGATTCATTCATGGCGGATCCAACCTCGTTTGGAATCGACGTGTCGGCAGTCAGCACTGATTCGTTCGTGGAGATTGAGATCAACTGGCCGAACGCACAAAGTCGATCGCCTGTGAGAATTGAGCGCTTGGAGGCCCAGAATCCGGACGAAGGGTTGGCGAACCACGTGTACCTGGTGTTTCAAAGCGGAGACGGTGTCGTGATCCGCTCCATCGCGCTGCCGGAGACGGCGCCATGAAGATGACGCGTCACATCCAGCCACCGGCGAGTCGCCGACGCGGACTCACACTCATCGAGTTGCTGGCGGCGGTCGCGATTCTGGCGGCGATCTCCATCGCCACGTCGACACTGACACTCTCCGCGACACGGATCCACGCGACGGCCTCATCGTCGGTCCGCTGGGACGCGGCCGCTCACGCGATCTTCGACTTGATCGGCGAAGACCTCGGCACGGGCGATCTGACCATGCGGGACCGAGTTGAGGTCACCAAAGGCATCCTGAGAATCACAACGCGAAGCGTGAGCGTGAATCCGGATGTCCCGGGCGGCCCGGCCGAGCACACGTACCGCGAGAACGCCGAGTCGTGGACGCTCGAGGCGAGGTGCGGTCGGCATTTCGGGAGCCGCCACGACTGCTGCTCGCGGACGTGGCCGTTTGGAACGTGACAATCGAAGAGCACGACGACAGTCGATCGTTGATCGTTGAATTAGGCGATTCCGGAGACAGCCGGCTCCGCCGGGTGTTTGACCTGCCATGACACAGATGATCACAAATCGACGAGGAGCCGCGCTGCTATTCACACTCGCGGCGGTGACCATCATCGTGACGGCCTGCGCCGCCCTGGCCCGGCTCTCGGTCGCGTCGTCCTTGAACAAATCGCTCTCCTATAAGCAGAGCATCTGTCGCGATCTGCTCACGGTCGCGGACGCGCCCATCGAAGCGTGGCTTGAACGCGATTCGCACGCCGTTGTGCTGGCCCCGGATGCGACCGAGCCGCGGGTCGAGGTCCTGCACGATCTCATCCATCTGGACGGCGTCACACTGGAGCTTCACATCACGGCCTGGGACCAGTTCGGCATGGCGCCGCTCTCTCTCACGAAGCGCGGCTCGCTGCTGCGCGGCACCCTCCCGGAGCAGATCATCCGAAGCGTCGACTCCAGGCGCAGCACGCCGGGGGGTCCGCTCGGTCTGTCCCCGGGGCTGGATCTGTTCGACCGATCGAATCCGTATCCGCAGAGCCCCACCACCGAACCACGGGTGTTCGGACCGACAAGGGATCGGGCATCTTACGGGAGCGGAAAGGACCGCTCGGCTCCGGCGCTCGGCGCTCTGGTCGCGACGCACAACCCGTCCCCCCTAGAGCGCGGTTCGAGAACACGAACGAGCACGCCCGGTGCGATCAACGTGAACACCGCCCCCATGCCGCTGATTGAGGCCGCGATGCGCATGGCCGGACGGCGCGGGATCGAGCTGATCCGGGACGCCAGGGAGCGGGGTGAGCCGGCCCCGGCACTCGGGGAGCCCGTTGCGGAGCCGCTCCCGAACGCCCCGCGGCTGGTCGCCGCCAGCGAGGCCTGGTCGTTTCGGATCGACGTGGCCGCTGACACAGTCAAGCGTTCCTGGTGGGCCGTGTACACACGAGAACAGGGAGGCTGGCGCTGCGTTCAGCGCCTGACGATCACCCAATGACCACTCCGCGACCCATACTCTTCGCCCGCCGGCGCATCCGAGTCACCGCGTTCGTGATAATTGTGGGGTTCTTGGTGACGGCCTGGTGGGCGCTGCAGCCGATTCCGGCCGCCGAGATCCCGGCGGTCAGGCTGTCGACGTCGCAGAAGGCCCAGATCGACGTGATCGCCGAGTCCCTCGACGTCGCCGCCTTCGACGCTCCGATCTGGCGCACCGCGAAGAAGCCGGACTCGATCGCCCAAGCCGCGGCTGACCGGCAAGCACCGCCAGAAATCTCCCTGCGGCTCATCGCCATCACCACAGATCTGGAAGGAGGCGGGTCGATCCGCAGGGCCGCGCTGTACGACCCCGCCAAGAACACGCTCGACATTCTCGGTGAGGGGGAATCCGCGGGCGGTTGGAATATCACCTCCATCGAACCCGGCGAGGTGATCTTCAACAGAGGATCGCGCACGGCCACGCTCAGGCTCCGTGACGAGAAGCCGCCGCTGCGACTCGGGAGGCTCTCTCAATGAACAGAGACCAGCCCGCCGATGTTCGGCTGCAGCCGGAGCGATTCTACTGGGCCGTGCTCGACACGTCGGGCTCGCCGCGACCACTGCGGCCGTCGTCGCGTCGCCTGCAGCTGGAGTACCTCATTGAACCGCTCCTGCCGGTTGCGCTGGAGTCGGTCCACGCCGTGTTCAGATCGGCGCCGGACGGCTCGACGGTCGCCTGCGCCATGGACCGTGAGCAGCTGCAGGAATGCTCCGAGGCCGTCTCGCTCGGCCCGGACGACTTGCCGGAGTTCATCCAGTCGCGACTCGATCCACACACCTTCGATCTGCTCACGGGCGAGTTCGAGGCGCCACACGTGCGCCGATCACGCTCGCTTTGGGCTCTTTCGTGCTGCGCGGCTCTTGTCGTCATGACGGCGGTGGTTGCGTTGGGGATCCACCGCCGGGCAATGGCGGAAAGAGATTCGCTGAGTCGATTGGCCAACGCGACGTCGGCTGTGTTCGCGCGGGTGCTGCCGGACTCCCCGAGCACCCAGCCCCCGGAACTCCGCCTCGTAAGCGAACGCCGCACGCTCGAAATGACCCGCCGGGCCCCGACCGACGAGCTCGCCGATGTCGGCACGGCCCTCGCGAGTCTCCTCGAACACTGGCCCGAGGACCTGAACGCCCAGACGCAGTCGCTCGTGGTTACGGATTCGGTCGCCACGCTGATCACGTCGGTATCGACCAACGAAGACGCGCAGCGGCTGGCCGTCGCCCTCGACTCGTCCCCGCTCTGGCGGGGACTTCAGCCCCAGATCCGCCAGGTCCGAGGGGCCGTACAGCTCACGCTCCGGCTCGAATCGCTCGGGGGTCCGCGATGACAGCACGCGTGCTCATGCCGCTCACGGCCGCCGCGTGTCTCGCGACGCTTGTCGTGGTCAGAACCTCATGGACGTCGCGCCAGACCGAGGTCGAGGCCGCCCGGCATCGGCTGGACCGAGTGACCCAGGACGCGCAGCGGGTGG
>JADFGU010000026.1 GCA_022567535.1 Planctomycetota bacterium
CGGTTCGGGTACGGAAAGTCCTCGGCGTTTGCGGTTCGGCTCGCGGTGGAGGAGGCACTGAACAACGCGTTCAAGCACGGCCACCGCGATCTCCCTTCCGACGAGCCGGTCACCATCCAGTACCACGTGTGCCCGGACGAGGTGCGCATCGTGGTGGCGGACAGCGGCCCGGGATTCGATCCCGACGCCATCCCCGATCCAACCCTGGACGAGAACCTCGAAATCCCCAGCGGCCGGGGGCTGCTGCTGATGCGCGCCTACATGCGATCAGTCGAGTTCAACGCTGTGGGCAACGTGGTGCAGATGGTCTACCGCCGGCCGCCCGACGATGGGTCCGACCTGTGACGCCCACCCGCACAGAACGGCGGGATCGCGGCCTGCGTCCGTGCAAAGGGAGCTTGGTCACGATCCCGTGTGGCCTCCGCGGGATTGCCCAGACATTCTGGTCTTTGTTCGGGTACCCGCGTATACGGAACAGGGCGTCGAGGACGAATCCGTCTGCAATCAGGCTGCCCGGCGGACGAGAAGAGGCTATAATTGTTTGGAATGATTCTAAGGCTCATTTGGGCCCGATACTTGAATCCGGATGACTGTTCGAGTCCGGCCGGTCAAGACGGGCCCGGGAGATATGCCGCCGATGATCGACCAATCCACGACACGACCGACCATCTACTTCGACCACGCGGCCACAACCCCGTGTGACCCTCGCGTGGTCGAGGCCATGCTCCCCCATTTCACCGATGTGTTCGGGAACCCCGGGAGCCGAAACCACAGCTTCGGATGGGCCGCCGAGCGCGCTATTGACACCGCCCGGCGTCAGGTCGCCGATCTGCTCGGGGCCGACCGCAAGGAGATCATCTTCACGTCCGGCGCGACGGAATCGAACAACCTGGCGATCAAGGGTGCGGCAGCGATGTACCAGAAGGCGCCGGCCGGCTCGACGTCGCGGGGCCACATCATCTCCTGCATCATCGAGCACAAAGCCGTCCTCGACCCGTGTCAGCGCCTCGAAAAGGAGGGCTTCGACGCCACGTTCCTGCATCCGGGCGCGGACGGCGTCATCACCGCCGACATGGTCGAGTCCGCGATGCGCGACGACACCATCCTCGTCACGCTCATGTGGGCCAACAACGAGATCGGGGTCATCAACGAGATCCCCGACATCGGCGCGCTGTGCCACGACCGAGGCGTGGTCTTTCACACCGACGCGACGCAATGGGTGGGCAAGATGCCCGTCAACGTCAAAGCGGACAACATCGACCTGCTCTCGATGTCGGGGCACAAAATCTACGGGCCCAAGGGCGTCGGCGCCCTGTACGTACGCCGGCGGCGACCGCGCGTCCGCCTGGTCGCGATCCAGGAAGGCGGCGGCCAAGAGCGGGGCTACCGCTCGGGCACGCTCAACGTCACGGGCATCGTCGGGCTCGGAAAAGCCTGCGAATTGTTCATGAACGAGATGGACGACGAGCGAGAACGCCTGTACGGGCTCCGCAAAAAGCTGGAAGCGACCATCACCAGCCGTCTCGACAACGTGCAGATCAACGGGCACCCCGACAAGCGCCTGCCGCATCTCACGAACATCTCGTTCGGGTTCGTTGAGGGCGAGTCGCTGATGATGGCGACCAAGGAGATCGCGATGAGCTCCGGATCGGCGTGCACGTCGGCGTCGCTCGAACCAAGCTACGTGCTCAAAGGGCTCGGGATCGGCGACGATCTCGCGCACAGCTCCTTGCGCATGAGCCTCGGCCGCTGGACCACCCCCGAAGAGGTTGACTACGCCGCCGACGCGATCGTTGAGGCGGTCGTCAAGCTCCGCGCCCTGAGCCCTCTGTACGACATGTACAAGGAAGGCATCGACATCACCAAGATCGAGTGGGCCGCCCACTGATCACACGAAGCGAGTTTCACACATCACACACCGCGAGGTGACCCATGGCATACGGCAGCAAGGTCATAGACCATTACGAACATCCACGGAACGTCGGAAATTTCGGCACGACGCAGGAGGTCAAGAAGAACCCGCAGATCGGCGTCGGGCTCGTCGGCGCCCCTGAGTGCGGCGACGTCATGCAGCTGCAGATCAGGGTCGACGCCGAGACCGGGCTCATCGACGACGCCCGGTTCAAGTGCTTCGGGTGCGGGTCGGCCATCGCCTCGAGCTCGCTGGCGACCGAGTGGCTCAAGGGCAAGACCCTCGACGAGGGCATGGCGATCAAGAACACGCAGATCGTCGAGGAGCTCAGCCTCCCGCCCGTGAAGATCCACTGCTCAGTGCTGGCCGAGGACGCGATCAAGTCCGCGATCGAAGACTACAAGAATAAGAACGGGATCCAAACAACGGAGACGAAGGCTGCCTCGGCACACTGAGACCGTGGCGAATAGGAGCGGACACGCCTTTCCCGGCTGAGCCTTCCAGGAGCATCGCATGAGTGAAACCGTAGCGGAAAACGCCGTCCTGATCACCGAGAACGCCGCTCGCGAGATCCGCAAGATCGTCGAGGAGCAGGAACTGGACGCGAGCAAGGTCCGGCTGCGCGTGGGCGTCAAGGGGGGGGGGTGCTCGGGGTTCAGCTATGTCCTGGATCTCACCGAGACCGAGAAGGAAACCGACGAGGTCTTCGAGCAGGAGGGCATCAAGATCGTCTGCGACCCCAAGAGCATGCTCTACCTTGGCGGCACGACCATCGATTTCAAGGACGAGATCATGGGCCGGGGCTTCGTCTTCCAGAATCCGAACGCCAGCACGACCTGCGGGTGCGGATCGAGCTTCGCGGTCTGATCGCGTCGGCGGGTGGGGTCAGATGAACCGGTCCCAGCGGGCGGTGTCCACTTTTTTGGGATTTTTTGGACTCCGCCACTTGTTCCGACAGGTGCGTTGTTGGTATTCTGAACACGTCCGAGGGCAACGCCGGACCGATCGGTGTGGCGCCGGCGAAATGGACGGATGGACCCACCGCCGGCAAAGGTGTGCCGACGGGCAGAGGGTGAAGTTGGAATCGCGTCGGTCCGCTGGACCGGATCAGCCGTAAGCGGGCGCGTCGCGGGAAAGGATTCGATGGCCCAGGCAGCGATGCCGCCGGAGACGATGCAGGGGTATTCCCCGCCGACCGTTACTCAGTTCAGTGTGTTTCTGGATAACAAGGTCGGGAAGTTGTTCGACCTGCTCGAGGCGTTCTCGAACTCCGCCTGCCGTATCTGCGCGATCAGCGTCCACGAGGCGAGCGACCACGCCGTGGTCCGTCTGGTGACAAGCCGATCCGCCATCGCCCAGAAGATCCTGAACGATCACAAGCTGCCGTACTCTGATACGGACGTGCTGGTGGTGGAGCTGTCACACGGGCACACGCTCTCGTCGCTGTGCCTCAGCCTGCTGGGCGCGGAACTGAACATTCACTTCGCGTACCCGATGATGCTTCGGCCCAACGGCACGCCGACCATCGCCCTGGCGGTGGACGACCCCACGCTCGCCGGTCAGATCCTCCGTCGCAAGGAGTTTCGCCTCTTCGGCGAGGCGGATCTGGAATTTGATGCGTGATTCAGTGCGGGTACGAGCCCTCCGCGCACGCGGAGCGTCTTCCTGGTGCCGCACATAGAACACTCCGTGCTCGCACCCGGGGCTCGTCCATCGCACTCCGCGGCGCGTGCCCATGTGAATAATGGGAACGGTGTGATTCAGTTCGACCCGTGGGCGGCGAGCCAGTGCTCGGCGTCGATGGCGGCCTGGCAGCCCATGCCCGCGGCTGTGACCGCCTGACGATACCGAGCGTCGGCGATATCCCCGGCGGCGAATACGCCCTCGATGTTGGTGCGGCTGGATCGGTCGCCCAGGATGACATATCCGGCGTCGTCGAGTTCGACACCCGACCCTTCGAGAAACCCCGTTGCCGGCGTGTGCCCGATCGCGACGAACAGCCCGCGAACCTCGAGCGTGGACCGCCGGCCATTCGTTGTGTCCTCGACCTCAACACCGGTGATCTTTTCGTCGCCGAGTACGTCGACGACGACCTTGTTCCACATGACGTCCGCGTTGGGCTGGGAGAGGAAGCGCTGCTGCATGATCTTGCTGGCGCGCAGCCGATCGCGGCGGTGAATGACGGTGACCTTCGAGGCGTACTTGGTGAGGAACACCGCCTCCTCCATCGCCGAATCTCCACCCCCCACCACCGCCAGGTGCTGGTCCTTGAAAATGGGCAAGGCTCCGTCGCAGACGGCACAGGCGGAGACCCCGCCGCCGGACTGCGCCAGTCGGAGCTCGTTTTCGAGCCCGATCCAGTTGGCGGTGGCCCCGCTGGCGAGGATTACGGCGTTGGCGCGCACGGTTTCGCCGGCCGAGTCGTGGAGCGTGAACGGCATGGTGCTGAAGTCGCAGGTGACGATGTCCCTGCCAACGACCGTGGTCCCGAAGCGTTCAGCCTGCCTCTGAAACATGGCCATCATCTCGGGCCCAGAGATCGCCTCGGGGAACCCGGGGTAGTTCTCGACATCGGTTGTGAGCATGAGCTGCCCGCCGGGGAGCACGAGGCTTGGGCTCTGCGTGGCCACACCGACGAAGACGACGGGGTTGAGCTGCGCGCGAGCGGCGTAGATGGCGGCGGTCCAGCCTGCCGGGCCTGAGCCGATGATCACGACTTTGTGCGGAGGTGCGTCAGGCATGGAAGGGGTGTGGCTCCTGCGTCATGGATCCGTGCCCGGGCGCTCGGGTCGGATTCCGACTGTCGGCCGACTCGGACGATTCGTACGACCGAGTGTGCTTCTACTGCAACTGACCGATCTCCCGCATATGCTGGCGGTACAAGGAGATCGTGGGGGGCCAGATCAGGTAGTCGCCCTCGAACACTTCGGACACGTCTTCGCGAATGTTCTTGGCCCAGTCCTTCTTCCCGTCGGGGCCGACGGAGTAGAGCACGAAATGGGTTTCGTCGAGGATGGCCCGGAAGTTCGGCGCGGTCGGCTCGATGATGTCCACGACGATCGGGTAGGTCGTGACACGGGTCCCCTGCAGCGTATCACGGATAGGAACAAAGAACTGAAACTCCGGCACGCCGCCGCGGGCGCGCAGGTCGGGGTTGAACGGGTCATCATCGATCTTTTTGAGGAAGTGCGGTCGCACGGAGGCCAACTCGGGCGGGAAGGCGCCGTGGCGGTACATGTACGCAAGCACGGCCAGGGCGCTGCGCGTGCCGGTCAGCTCTGTGTCGAGCGTTCGGCGCGCGACGAAGAGCGCCTGTGCGTCGTTCCTGAACACGATCTGGACGATCGCGTCCCCTCGGCTGCTCAGCGAGTCCTGGTAGGTCTGGTTGGCGAGTCTGGGGTCGAACGGGTCCAGGGACCAGCGCTGCGCCCAGTCGTTCTGGACCATTCGGATGTTGTCACCGGTGGCCGTGCGATCGCTATGAATCATCGAGAGGGTGTTCCATCGCGGCACCTGGCTGAACATGGTCAAGGCGTGCTCGCCGGCACCGACCCTGGCCATGATGCGGCCGAACTCCGTGGACGCTATGTCGGAATCGTTGAACACCAGGCCGACGATCTGATCTCCCGCGAAACGACCGGCACGCGGGAAGCGCAGGCGATCCAGGCGAAGAAACCCGAGGTTCTCGTCCAGCCGACCGATGATCTGAACGAGCGTTGCGTCATCCAGGCTGTGCGGGTTGGTGCGAAAGTCCGTGTACGCCACATCGCGGATGCGCTGCAGCGCGAGAATCATGGTGTTCATACCCCAGAGCGATTCGTCGAGGAACTCGCGACCGGCCAACTGGCGCCCGAGATAGAGCAGGTCGATGAGCAACTCGACGGCGTCGAGCTGGCGACCCTCCGAGGACAACAGAGTCGCCTGAATGTTGACCAGGCTGACCAGATCGTCGAGCTCGGGGATGTACCCGTGGCTGGCCGTGGCCAACAACGGCGGATCGCCGAGATCGGTGTACATCCTCGCGTCGATGAGGTCGAGCCCGCCCGGCTCATCCGCGACCGCGTCAAGGCCGTACGGAAGCCCGAACGCCATCGGCAACTGGCCGTCCTCGTCATCGGTGGCGCGTTTGAGCGCGTCGAGCGCGGCCCGCTGCGGGGGCGCCGAGGCATAGGCGATGGCATCGGTCCACCCCGGCCCGTCGGCGGGCAGCAGCATGGTCTTTGAGACCGGATCCTCGCCCGGCACGCGGGGCAGGATCGCCTCGGCGGGGGGCGCCTCGAGACTGATCAGGGCCGACAGAAGGACCAGGTCCGCTCGCTTCTCCGAGCTGATGTGCGAATACAGCGCGTTCAGCTTGTCGATCTCGGTGTCTTGGGCGCGGCATGGGGGCGCGGCTGCGAGGGTGCAAGCGATCGCGGCGATGAGCGCCAAGGTGCTGGGCAAGGCTGATCGGGCCGGGCGATGGCTCATCTGATTCCTCCAGAAAAAGGGGACCGATCAAGGGCGGGGATGGTAGGACGGGTTCGGGCGGCGCGGGAAGGGCTACCCGGCGGATCTGCTGCGGAAACCGACCATACGCACGCCATCGGTGCGGCGGATGCACCCCGCCCAGGCGGGTTACAATCTGTCCCTTCGCCAACTCTGTATCGAAGCGGAGGCGGAGTGAAACCTCGGGTGCAGCCCCCGTCAGGAGAAAGAGCATGATCGTCGGAGTGCCATGCGAGGTGAAGGCGGACGAGTATCGCGTCGCGTTGCTGCCCGTGGGCGTCGAGTTGCTGACGCGTCACGGGCACGAGGTGCTCATCGAGGCGGGGGCCGGCGTCGGAGCCGGGTACGACGACGAGGATTTCGTGCGATCCGGGGCCCGCATCATCGACTCGGCCGAGGGCGTGTGGGCCCGCGCGGAGATGATCGTCAAGGTCAAGGAGCCTCAGCCACAGGAATGGCCGCACATGCGCGAGGGGCAGTTTGTATTCACATACTTCCACTTTGCAGCGGACAAGGCGCTGACGCTGGCGTGTCTGGAGCGCAAGATCGTGGCGATCGCGTACGAGACGCTCGAAGAGCCCGGGCCGGGCGGCCGACCGACGCTCCCACTGCTCACCCCCATGAGCGAGATCGCCGGGAGCATGGCGACGCAGGAAGGGGCGAAGTACCTGGAGAAGCCGCAGCAAGGCCGGGGGATCCTGCTCGGGGGCGTGCCGGGCGTGACGCCCGGGAAGGTGCTGGTGCTGGGGGGCGGCGTGGTGGGGGCCGCGGCGGCGCGAATCGCGTGCGGCATGGGGGCGGACGTGATCATCATGGACATCGACCTCGACCGCATGCGCTACCTCGAGGACATCATGCCCAGGAACCTCACAACGCTCTACTCAGATCCGCACTCGATCAGAGAGCACCTTGGCTGGGCGGATCTGCTGATCGGCGCTGTGTTGCTGCCCGGGGCCAAGGCGCCGCACCTGGTGCGCGCGGACGACCTCAAGCGCATGAAGAAGGGATCGGTCATCGTCGATGTCTCGATCGACCAGGGTGGGTGCGTGGAGACCTCGCGGGTGACGACGCACGGCTCGCCGACGTTTGTGATCGACGACGTGGTGCATTACTGCGTGGGCAACATGCCCGGCGCGGTCTCGCGTACTTCCACGCAGGCGCTCACGAATGCGACGACGCCGTGGACCATCCGGCTCGCAAATGACGGCCCATTCGCCATCGCCGAGCGTGACGCCGGGTTCGCCATGGCGATCAACATCGACCGCGGCAAGCTGCTCAACGAGCCGGTGGCGCGAGCGCACAGCCTGCAGATCGCGCGCGTGTGAGATTGTGGCGGAATGGCGCGGAGCCCGACGGAACACCGGGCGCGATGCGTGCTGAGCGTGCGCCCGCGGGGCGTGGGTGTCAGCCCGCGGCCGCGGCGCGGTTCCGCCGCACATCGCGAGCCCGGGCCTGCCCCGGTGTGAGCGGCTCGCCGACGCGGGTCAGGTTCTCGCGCAGGAATCGGGTCGGGCGTTCGTCGGTCAATTGCGCGTTGAGCTTCGTGAGCGCCTCGTCCACGATCTGACGGACGCGCTCGCGCGAGATGCTGACAGCGTGGGCGATCTGCTTGAGCGTCATCGGATCCTGGCCGTCCAGGCCGAATCGCAGCTTGAGGATCATCGCCTCGCGCTCCTCGATCGAGTCAAGAAGCCGGCGGAGCATGTCGACCTCAACCTGGCGGAACATCGCGCTGTCGGGCATTGCGGTCCGCTCGTCGGGGATCATCTCCTCGAGACCGAACGATTCACCGTCGCTGCTGATGGGCGCCTGCGAGGGCGTCTTGAACGCCTTGATCGCCCGCTTGATGATGCGGATCTTCTTCGGGGGCAGGTCCATCTCCTGGGCGAGCTCGTTGATGGAGGGCGGATAGCCCAGCTCGGCTTCGAGCGTGCGGGAGACGACCTTCCAGCGGGCGATGAGCTCGACCATGTACGCGGGGACGTGGATGGGCTGGGTGGCGTTGATAAGCGCGCGCTTGATGCCCTGCTTGATCCACCACGAGGCGTAGGTGCTGAAGCGAGCGCCCTGAGTCGGGTCAAACCCCTCGACGGCGCGCATCAGCCCGATGTTGCCCTCCTCGATGAGATCGCTCAGGACGAGCCCTCGATTCGAGTAGTTCTTGGCGATCGAGACCACCAGCCTCAGGTTGGCGCGGATCATGCGATCGCGCGCCCGCGGACAGTTGTCGTTGATGATCTCCCAGGCCAGTTCTTTCTCTTCCTCTGCCGTCAGAAGGGGCGTTCGGTTGATCTCCTTCAGATAAAGCTGGAGATCGGACTGAAGCTCTCTCCTGGGCGAGGTCCGCGCGCGCGAAACTCTCACTGTTCTACCCACCTTCCGGGGCGTGATGCCCCTGTCACACATGGGCCGGCCACCTATTCCGACCCTCCTCCAGTTCGTCCCGAATCCCTCTCTGGTTTCATCGACGCCCGTGGAAATGGGCTTGACAAGGCAGAAAAGGAAAGCGAGAACCAGCCGCTCCAGGGTGTCTCCGGGTGCGTCGGTCGTGAGGCCTGTGCCGATCCAAGGCACATTCTCGGTCCCGGCATCTCGCACCACGGGTGATCCTGCGGCGGCCGAATCCTATGCTATCACAACGGGGTGATCTCCACAAGCCCCATCGAGGGATTTTGGCTGATGAAAGGGGATCTGAGCGATCTTCTGCGAGAATGGCCTTACGAGCCCGGCAGGCTGAACGTCAGGCTGATCCAGGGCAAGGACGGCCGGCCGTGCGTCCAGGTCAGGCTGGATCTGGGGATTGTGCAGATGGAGTGCGAGGGGCGACCTGACGGCGAGCAACCCCATGGTTTTCGGAGTCTGCTTGAGTATTTCGAATCGGAGATTGACGAGGCGGACCCAAACGATGACCAACCCGTGCGGCTGTCCGTCGAGGACTGCCGACAGCTGCACGAGGAGTCGATGCAGTACCACCACCGCTACATCGCCTTCCTGGTGCTGGAGAACTTCGACGCGGTGGTCCGGGACACGACTCGAAACCTGCGGGTGATCGACCTGATCTCAGAGCGGGCGGAGTCGGACTCGGACCGGGAGCGTTTCGAGCGGTTCCGGCCCTACCTGACGATGATGCGCGCCCGGGCCTTGGCGGGGCAGGCGATGCGGGACGAGGAGCCCAAGGCGGCGATGCTGGCCATCGACGACGCGCTCGAATCGCTGCGGCAGTATTTCGTCAAACAGGGTGAATCGACCGGTTTCGAGTCCTCGTCCGAAGTCGAGGCGCTGCGGAGCATCCGTCAGAGCCTCGTGCCCCAGCTGCCCGTCAGCCAGCGGTCCGAGCTGGTCAAGCGGCTCGCGGACGCGGTCGAACGCGAGAACTACGAGCTGGCGGCCATCCTCCAGAAGGAGCTCGGGATGCTGAAGAGGTGACGCGCTGTCATTGGCTGACGCGCGCCGTCATCACGCCCGCGACGTGCTTGGCCATGGCCTCGGCTGTAGCGATCTCCTCGGCGATGACATAGTCCGCGCCGATTTCCTTGGCCGTGATGGCCTTGCTCATGAATGTCATGCGGGCCGCGATGAATATGTCCGGCGCGAGCTGGCGAATCACGGTGCACGCTCGGAGCACCGCCTGGTCGTCGGGCATGGTGAGCACGATGGCGGCGGCCTGTTCGATCCCGGCGGACTCGAGCACAGCCGCGTTGGTGACATCGCCGTAGACGATGGCTCGCCCCAGTTGCGTCTGACGCTCGACCGTGCGCGGGTTCAACTCGACAACGACAAAGGCGACGCCGAGTTGCTTGAACTGGTCGGCGGTGGCGCGGCCGACGGGTCCGAAGCCGGCGATGATGACATGGCCCAGCCCGTCGGGGCGGTCGGGCGATGCAACCGGGGAATCGCGCATGGCGAATCGGCCCACCCAGGGCGCGGTGGGCGCCTTTCGCAGTGCGACGGCCCATCGCTCGCCGGCTGTCATCAACATGGGCGTGAAGACGAGCGAGACGGCGATGGCGCCGACCAGGATCGCCTCGGTCTGTTCGTCCAGCAGCGGTCCCGCCCCGCCCGCTGCGGCGAGCACGATCAGCCCGAACTCGCCCCCTTGGGCCAGCGCCATCGCCGATCGAATCGAGATGGGTCCGCTCGCGCCGAACGACCACGCGGCGACACCGATTGCGAGCGTCTTGATCACCACCAGACACAAGACCACCAGCCCCACCACCCACCAGTATTGCGCAACGATGTGGGCGCTGACGTCCAGTCCCACGGCGGTGAAAAAAATCGCCATGAACAGGTCGCGCATCGGTGCCAGCTGTCCTGAGACCTGATGGCGAAACGGCGTGGCGGCGAGCAGGAAGCCGGCAAGGAACGCGCCCAGTTCCGGGCTCAGACCGAGGCCCGAGGTGACCGCCGCGGCGCCGATGGCGACGGCGGCGGCGAACACCAGCAGCACGTCCGCTCGCGCGCCCTTGGCCATCACGGCCATCATCCGCGGCAGCACCGTCATCCCGCCAACGATGAGCAGGCCCACGCCGCCGACGGTGAGGAAAGTCTTGGCGATCAGCTGTGTCAGAGTGAACGGGATTTCGCCGTTCACCTCCCCGGCACCGCTCCACAAGCGGATGATCGGGATCGCGGCCAGCATCACGACGACGAGCAGATCCTGCACGAGCAGCACGCCGAAGCACAGACGGCCGTGCATCTGCTTGAGCTCGCGCCGCTGCTGGAGCATGCGCATGACCGCCGCGGTCGACGACATTGACAGGACCATGACGGCGACGATCGCGGCGGGTGGTGCCAGCCCCAGCGCCAGCGCCACGGGATACCCCAGCACGCACGATCCGATCGTGGACAGGACGCCGATGCCGATGAGCGAGACCATCCCGCGCCGGGCATCGGCGATATCGATGTGAAGCCCGATGCCGAACATGAGTAGGATGATCGCAAGGTCGGCGATGTGCTCGACGGTCTGTGTGCCCCCGACCATTCGGTCCACCAGCGGGCTGATGAGCGCGCCGGCGATGATGTAGCCGGGGATCACCGAGAGCTTCAGTCGCTGCAGGGCGAGTGTGACGATCGAGGCCGTGGCGAGCACCACCAGCCAGATCGTGAGCGTCTGGGTGCTGTCGGCCACGTCCTGGGCGAGCAGGATCATCGACGGAGCGTACGGCTGGTGATCACGCGGTGCGAACAGGCGATCGGCGTGGTTCCCGGGCGAGCCGCTTGAGGTGAACGCTCAGCAGCGTGAGATCGGCGGGCGTGACGCCTTCGAGCCGACCTGCCTGGCCGAACGTGTCCGGGCGGAACCGAGTCAGAGCCTCCGCCGCCTCACTCCGCAGCCCTTCCAGGGCGTGGTAGTCCACCTCGCGGGGGATTCGGCGTGACTCGGTCTCGTGCAGACGCCTGGTGTCGGCTCGATGGCGGGCGATGTACGGTTGGTATCGGCGATCCGCGTGCACCGTCGTCCACACGCCGTCGAGCACCCGACGGTCGCTTAGCGCCGCCCGCAGGTCCGCCTCGCCAAACTCGGGCCTGCGGAGCAGCTTGGACAACGGCGTGCCGTCGATCCGGGTGGCGTCGACGGCGTCGTTGATCGCTGCGATGTCTCCGCGCCGCCGGGCGAACAGGTCCGCGCGTCGTCGCCCCAGCGCGGTCGATTCCAGCAGCCCGAGGTCGATCGCCAGCGGTGTGAGACGGTCCGCCGCGTTGTCGGCCCGCAGGATCAGGCGGTGCTCGGCCCGGCTGGTGAACATGCGGTACGGCTCGACGGGAGTCTTGGTGACGAGGTCGTCCATGAGCACGCCGATGTAGGCCTGGTCACGGCCGAGCGTGAACTCACCCTCGCCGCGCGCGCGCCTGGCCGCGTTGATGCCGGCGACGAGCCCCTGCCCCGCCGCCTCTTCGTAGCCGCTCGTCCCGTTGATCTGCCCGGCGAGGAATAGCCCCTCGATGAGCTTGGTCTCGCACGTGGCCCGGATCTGATGCGGGCGGACCATGTCGTACTCGACGGCGTACCCGTATCGGCGGATGTGGGCGCGCTCACACCCGGGCATCAGCCGGACAATCTCATCCTGCACGTCGCCGGGCAGGCTTGTCGAGATGCCGTTGCAGTAGATCGAGTCGTCGCGGAGTGACTCGGGCTCGAGAAAGACGCTGTGGCTCGTGCGGTCCGCGAATCGAACCACCTTGTCTTCGATCGACGGGCAGTAGCGCGGGCCGACGGACTGGATCTGGCCCGAATACATCGGCGCGCGGTGGAGGTTGTTTCGGACGATGTCGTGGATGCGCTCATTGGTGGCTGTGACGCGGCATTCGACCTGATCGAGACGCGGGAACCGCTCGAGCGCCACATCGCCCACGACCCAGCCGCCCTGGCGATCACCGGGCCGCGGTGTGAGATCGCTGAATGGCTGTGGGTTCACGTCGCCGGGGTGTGCGTCGAGCGCGTCCCAGTTGATGGTGGACCGCGTGAGACGGGGCGGCGTGCCGGTCTTGAGTCGGCCCAGCTCGAAGCCGAGTTGTTCGAGCGTGGCGGAGATGCCCACCGCCGTCGCCTCGCCGTGGCGACCGCCGGGCGTGCGCTTCGGTCCCGTGTGCATCAGCCCGCGCATGAAGGTGCCGGTCGTGAGCACGGCGGACTCACACGCGAGTGTGAACGTCTCGCTCGGGTCCGCACGGCTGAGCACGACGCCCGTGACGCGGCCTCGCTCGATGCGGAATCGCTCAACGCTCGCGGCGATGATGTCGATCTCCCCGCGGGAGGCGAGCATGCGATGGACCGTCTCCGCGTAGGCGTGCTTGTCGCACTGGCAGCGTGGGCCACGGACGGCCGGACCCCGGCTGGTGTTGAGCACCTTGAAGTTGATGCCCGTCGCGTCGGCTGCGAGCCCCATGAGCCCGCCCATCGCGTCGATCTCGCGGACGATCTGACCCTTGGCGAGCCCCCCGATGGCGGGGTTGCAGGGCATGACGCCGATCTTGGACGGGTCGAGCGTCACCAGGGCGACGCTCGGCCGGTGGGCATCGCAGCCGAGCAGATTGGCCGCCGCCCAGGCAGCCTCGGCCCCGGCGTGACCACCGCCGATGACAATCACGTTGTAGAATCGTTGCGTCACAGCCAATCGTAGGCAGGGCGGCGTTTTCCGCTTGGGATTGTGCAGTTGTGCTGGCGAAGGGAAGACCGATCGTGGACCTGTCGATTTTCGAGGCTGATGGATACGCGCTGATCGATGGAGTGGTTGAGAGCAGGAACGGTGTCAAGAAAGCTTCCTGACACCTTTTCTTTCCCAACCGCTGGCAGCGGGGTATGGGGGGTGTTGTGCGATCTCGGTGTCGAATTGCGACATTTTCTCTGGTGAGATCCTCTTTTATAACCTAATCCCGTCGGAAATCCTGTACACTGGCCTCAGCCACGGAGAGATCGCGAGACAAGACACGCCGGTTCGCGCGATCAGAGAGCGATGGCCTTCGAAGAAACAACAGGATCGGTGCGCGTGGTGCGTACGGTTCAAGTCATGGAGAAACGCGGTATGAAGAATCAAAGACTCATGTTTGGGACACTCACCGCTGGCATGTGCCTCGCAGTCGCTGGCTCTGCAATGGCTCAAGACGTCACCGTCAACGGTGTGAATATCCGAAATGACTTCGGAGAATTCAGCCCGACGTACGACATCGGCAATACGTTCGATCAATCCGGGCTTGATGCAAACTATGTCAGCGGCGTCACGGAATTCGACATGTTCGTCGCCAGGACGAGCGTTATTACGACTGGAAATGAAGACGATTCCTGGTTTGGAACGCGCGGTGCCACTTTGCCCGGGAATATCGACTTTGATCTCGGTGCCACTTTTACTGTGACACAGCTTGCCTTGTGGTCTTTCGTGAACAACGACGAGAATTGTTTCGATGAATTTGAGGTCTATGTCTCTGACAATGTCGCTTTTTCTTCGGCCACATTTGCGGGTTCGTTCGTCTTCGTCAATTCGGCCAGCGTGAATCCTCGGCCATCACAAGTGTTTGACCTGACAGACATCAGTGGCCGATATGTCCGACTCAGATTGATGCGTCAAAACACGAATCTGGTCGGTATTGGCGAAATCGTTTTTGGTGCCGTCCCGGCCCCATCCTCTGTCGTGTTGCTCGGCCTGGCTGGTCTGGTATTGGCCCGTCGTCGCAGACAGGCCTGAGCCATACCCGGCACGAACCGGATTCCTTTCAGTTTCCGGAATAATAAGGTGTCAGGAACCATTGTTCGTCTTCTTTGGGCGTCCTCGGGGCCGTAGTGTGCTTTCCAGCCCCAGTTTTCGGGCGACCCGGCTGCACCAGGCGTCCTCTCCGAACGGACGGCCTCGCTCGACACAGGGAAGAAAAGGTGTCAGGAACCATTGTTTGTCTTCTTTGGGCGTCCTCGAGGATGTAGTGTGCTTTCCAGTCCCAGTTTTCGTGCGATCCGGCCGCACCAGGCGTCCTCTCCGAACGGACGGCCTCGCTCGACACAGCGACGCAACGCCATCAACTCGGCCTGGGTCTGTGGCGTGTTCACGAGATCACACCAGCGCGGGCCGCGCGGCAGCGGCCAAGGCGGACAACAGCGACTTCTCCGCCGCTGTGCCGGGTCAAGAACGGTTCCTGACACCTGTTTTCTTCCACGCGATTCACCGACTGGCGGCGTTATTGGCCGCCAAGGCAGGCTCTGGTGGAGTTGCACGCTCGCTTGAACTCTGGTAGGCTCGCGGGGCTGGAGGATGGTCTCTGGCCTGGTGGAGTGCCGAAGATGGACGTTGATCTCAAACGTGTTGCGAAGTTGCGGCGGTGGTTGCCTCTCATTCTTGCATTTTATCTGGTTTCTATGGCGTTACTCATCGCGGTCGAGTTGGGCGCATTCGGCGATTTGGAAGCCGATATCGAAACGATGACGGATGAGCAATCGCTCGTAATGTTCGTGGCATTACTTGTAGCACTCGTCTGCGCCGTAGCGTCTGTTGCGGTCTCTATAATCGTCTCGGTGTTGCTGCTCACTGCTATGCGTCAGTCAATGCAGATTCGCCTGATCATGGCGTTTACCATGCTCATCCCGATCGGGGGCGTGGTCAATCTGATTTGGCTGAACGTTTGGACGAAACGGTTGCTGCGCGAGGGTGCGGCTCAGAGCGATGAGACGGAGGCCGAGGCGACTTAGTTCACCCAGCGGGGGAAGAAAAGGGAAGAAAAGGGAAGAAAAGGTGTCAGGAACCATTGTTCGTCTTCTTTGGGCGTCCTCGAGGCCGTAGTGTGCTTTCCAGTCCCAGTTTTCGTGCGACTCGGTCGCACCAGGCGTCCTCTCCGAACGGACGGCCTCGCTCGACACAGCGACGTAACGCCAACAACTCGGCCTGGGTTTGTGGCGCGTTCACGAGATCACACCAGCGCGGGCCGCGCGGCAGCGGCCAGGCGGACAACAACGACTTCTCCGCCACCGTGCCGAACT
>JADFGU010000239.1 GCA_022567535.1 Planctomycetota bacterium
CGCCCGTCTGACCGCTGCTACCGGGCTGGACGCCTTGTCACATTGCATCGAGGCTTACGTCTCGACTAAAGATAACCCGCTGCTAGACCCGATGATTTTGCACGGTATCGAATTGATCGGCAACAACTTGCGGATGGCAGTGGCGCGCGGCAGTAGTCGTGACAAAGCGGCGCTGGACGCCCGCCTCGACGGGGGCGTCGATGTCGTCGGCAGCGGCGATGGCCGACTCGACCGCACGGCAGAGCTCCGCGTGCTCGTGCTGCGCTTCGGCCAGCTCGCGCCACACCCCGGCGTCGTTCTCACCGAGGCGGCGCAGCTGGGCCCAGTCGGCGTCAGACGCCTGGTCGTCCACGACCCGGCTGATTAGCATGTCACGGTCGATCTCTTCCATCAATGCGTCCTCTTTCTGTTCACTGCTCATCCGCCCGCACCATCTCGACTGGCGTCGGCCCGCGATCCCCGGCCTCGGCCAGCTCGCGGAGCAGCCGGCGCCCGCGCGCGATCCGCGTCTCGATCGTGGTCTCGGGCAGGCCGAGCAGGTGGGCGATCGCGCGGTAGCTCATGCCCCTGACAGCCCGGAGCAGGAGCGGCTCGCGGTACCCCTCGGGCAATTCCATCGCCAGGGCCAGCAGCCGATGAGCCTCTTCACTGACCGACTCGTCCGGCCGCGTCCGCCCGCCCCGACCTTCGTCGGACGCGTCCGGCGTGGGCGACTGGACGCAGCAGCGTCGATGGGTGCTGGCCTTTCGGCCGGCGGCCCGTGCGGCGTTGATCGACACCGTCCGCAGCCAGGGCTTGAACGCCGACTCGTCCCGAAGCTCTCCAATCGTCCGCACCAGCGTCATGGCCACGTCCTGCAGGAGGTCCTCCAGCTCGATCTCGCGGGGCTTGTGGGCGAGCAGGATGGCGGCCACCCACCGGCGATGGTGCTCCCACAGCCGATGGATCGCCTCAGACTCGCCGCGAATCGCCGCGGTGATCTCCGACCGACCTCCCTGGGTCTGAGACTCGATCAATCCGTTCTCCACGTCTCTTCACCCTCAAGGATGCGCCGGGCCCGGATCCCCGTCGCGCCTGCACCACTCTTCTTCCGGAGACGGGGTCTGGTTCGTCCCGGCCGGACGAATGGGTTGCAAAGCCACGATATCGGTCCAGGCGCGGGCCGCCTCGTGCCCTATCCTCTGCCCCGAGCGGGCCGGACGCCACATGAACGCCCAGACCGATCCCAAACCGAAGAAGCGCCGCACGAACGAAACCGCCACGATGTCGTTCGGCGACCACCTGGACGATCTGCGTCGGCGGCTGATCCTGGCCATCGTCGGGCTGGTCCCGATCTTCGTGGTCGCTCTTGTTTTCGCCGACGAGGTGCTGGAGTTTCTGCTGCTGCCGCTGCAGGCCCAGCTGCGGGCCAAGGACCTGCCGCAGATCATCCAGGCCACCGGCCCGATCGAGACCTTCGGCGCGTACGTGCGGGTTGCGCTGGTGCTGACGATCATCGCGGGCGGCCCGTGGGTCATGTGGCAGTTCTGGCTGTTCGTCAGGCCCGGGCTTCGCCTGCACGAGCGGCGGTTCGCGCACGTGCTGATCCCGATGAGCGTGGCGCTCTCGGGCGCGGGCGTCGCGTTCATGTACTTCGTGCTGCTGCCGGTGGTGCTGGCGTTCTTCATCGGGTTCGGATCGAAGATCGGAGTTCAGGCGGTCGCCGTTCAGCCGTTGCCGCCGGGCATTGTCCTGCCGGCCGTCCCGCTGCTGGACGCGGATCCCGAGTCGCCGGCGATCGGTGCGCAGTGGATCAACCTGACGCTGCGCGAGTATCGCGTCTGCGTCGGCATGGTCGAGGGCGAGCCGATCGTGCTGGGTTCCCCGCTGAAGAGGCACAGCGGGATCGCGCAGCAGTACCGCGTGAGCGAGTACGTCAAGCTGGTGTTTCAGCTCGCGCTGGCGTTCACGCTGGGATTCCAGACGCCGATCGTCGTGATGCTGCTGGCGTGGTCGCGCCTGGTGCCGATCTCGTTCATGGCCAGGAACCGCAAGTATGTGCTGATGATCTGCGCGATCGCGGGCGCGGTGTTGACGCCGGCCGACCCGATCTCGATGATCCTGCTGGCGGCGCCGCTGTACCTGCTATACGAGTTCGGGATGGTTCTGGCGCGGTTCCTGACGCCCGAGCGGATCGCGCGCGGCTTCGGCCGGGGCGACGCGGGGCAGACGTGAATCGGCTCCTGGCCAGACTGCTCGGCAAGGGCGCCGCAGCCGCGGTCCGGGGCCAGCACCCCAGCGAGACCGATGTTCAGATGATGCGCCGCGCGCTGGACTTGGCCAAAGAAGCCGCGGCGATGGGCGAGGCGCCCGTCGGGGCGGTGGTGTACGAAACCGCGTCGGGGCTGGTTATGGGCGAAGGCTCCAATCGGCGCGAGATCGACAACGACCCGGCCGCCCACGCCGAGCACATCGCCATCCGCGCCGCCGCCAGGAAGAACGGCGACTGGAGGCTGAACCACTGCACCGTCGTGGTCACGCTCGAGCCGTGCCCCATGTGCGCCGGTCTGATCGTGAACGCCCGCGTGGGGCGGCTGGTCTATGGCGCGACGGACCCCAAGGCGGGTGCGGTCCAGACGCTGTACCAGATCACGACCGACGAAAGGCTGAACCACCGGGTCGAGGTGGTCGCGGGCGTCATGGCCGACGAGTGCGCGCACGTGCTGAGCGCGTTCTTCCGAGATCTGCGCCGACGATGAGCGAGCGGCCGCGCGCATCTGGATGGACGCCGAGTCTGAGTCCGCGAAGGCTCGGATATCCCTGATGACCAGCGTAATCCGAGCCTTCGCCCGCGGCGGGCTCAGACTCGGCGTCCCGCACACGTCTCGGCGCGACATCTGATCCGAGGACGTTCCAGCGATCTCGCCCGTTACCCCCGGTCGCCGACGAGGGCGGCGTTGGTGGGGAAGCGTTCGATGGCGGCGAGGAGCTGCTCGACCTGCTGGTGGGGCTGCATGTTGATGAGGCGTCGGCGCAGCGCGGTCATCGTCGCCAGTTCCTTTTCGCCCATGAGCAGGTGCTCCTTGCGGGTGCCGCTGCCGGCCAGATCGATGGCGGGGAAGATGCGGCGTTCGGAGATCTTGCGGTCCAGGACCAACTCCATGTTCCCGGTGCCCTTGAACTCCTCGAAGATCACCTGGTCGCCCTGGCTTCCCGTGTCGATGAGGCAGGTGGCGATCATGGTGAGGCTGCCCGCCTCTTCGGTGTTGCGGGCCGACCCGAAGATCCGCTTGGGCACCTCGAGGGCTCTTGAGTCGATGCCGCCCGAG